>NZ_JBGCUL010000157.1:0-7620 GCF_054177685.1 Pseudomonas sp. P5_A2_2 | reverse complement strand
GCCCCCCTGTGGGAGCGAGCTTGCTCGCGATAGCGGTGGATCAGTAAAAACTTCATTGACTGTCACACCGCAATCGCGAGCAAGCTCGCTCCCACATTGGTTATGTACAGCCTGAAATGTCAGCGGTAATCATCCACCGGCACACACGCACAAAACAGGTTCCGGTCCCCATACACATTGTCCACCCGATTCACTACCGGCCAATACTTGTGAGCCTTGGTGTGCGCGTCCGGCGTGACCGCTTGCACAATGCTGTACGGCCGCTCCCACACACCAGTGATATCGGCCAACGTATGCGGCGCACCTTTCAACGGGTTTTCTTCAGCCGGCCAGTTACCGTTCTGAACCTCGTTGATTTCCGCACGGATGCTCAGCATCGCCCCGATGAACCGGTCCAGCTCTGCCTTTGACTCGCTTTCGGTCGGCTCGACCATTAGCGTCCCCGGCACCGGAAACGACATGGTCGGGGCATGGAAGCCGTAGTCCATCAGGCGCTTGGCGACGTCCTCTTCGGTGATGCCGGTCAACACCTTGAGCGGCCGCAGGTCGAGGATGCATTCGTGCGCCACCCGTTCGTTGCGCCCGGTGTACAGCACCGGGAAGGCACCGGACAAATGCCGCGCCAGGTAATTCGCGGCCAGGATCGCCACTTCGCTGGCGTCCGCCAATTGCGGCCCCATCATGGCGATGTACATCCAGCTGATCGGTAGAATGCTTGCGCTGCCCCAGGGCGCTGCGCTGACGGCGCCATTTTGCGGGTGCGGCCCATCGATCGGCACCACCGGATGGTTGGCCACGAACGGCGCCAGATGCGCTCGCACCCCGATCGGTCCCATGCCCGGCCCACCGCCACCATGGGGAATGCAGAAGGTCTTGTGCAGGTTCATGTGCGAGACATCGGCGCCAATATCAGCGGGCCGCGCCAGCCCGACCTGAGCGTTGAGGTTGGCGCCATCCATGTACACCTGACCGCCGTGCTGGTGGATCACTTCACAGATTTCGCTGATACCTTCCTCATACACGCCATGGGTCGAAGGGTAAGTCGCCATCAGGCAGGCAAGTTTATCTGCCGCCTGCGCGGCTTTTTCCTTGAGGTCATCGAGGTCGACGTTGCCCGCCTCGTCGCACTCGACGATCACCACGCGCATCCCGGCCATTTGCGCCGACGCGGGATTGGTGCCGTGAGCCGACGAAGGAATCAGGCAAATGTCGCGGCCACCCTGTTGACAGCTCTCATGGTATTTGCGGATTGCCAGCAGCCCGGCGTATTCGCCCTGAGCGCCGGAGTTGGGCTGCATGCAGATCGCGTCGAAACCGGTGATCGCACACAACCAGCGCTCCAGCTCTTCGATCATCAGCCCATAACCGGCAGCCTGTTCCTTGGGCACGAACGGATGCAGGTTGGCGAACTGCGGCCAGGTAATCGGGATCATCTCGCTGGTGGCGTTGAGCTTCATGGTGCAGGACCCCAGTGGGATCATCGATTGATTGAGCGCCAGGTCCTTGTTTTCCAGTTGTTTGAGGTAGCGCAGCATCTCGGTTTCGCTGTGATGGGCGCTGAACACGGGATGGCGCAGATAAGGCGAGGTTCGCGCCAGCCCTTCGGGAATTCCGCCAGGCAAGGCTTCGGCATCCAGGTCCTCGATGCTGAGCCCGTGATCGGCCCCCAGGAACACGTCGAACAGCTTCGCCACGGTGGCTTCGTCGCAGGCCTCGTCGAGGCTCAAGCCCAGTTGACCGCGCCCGAGAATGCGCAGATTGATTTGTGCGGCCCGGGCACTTTCGATGATCGCGGTCTGGGCTCCGCCGACCTCCAGTGTCAGGGTGTCGAAGAAGTGCCGGTTGACCCGGTTGATACCGTTGCGCTCAAGCCCGGCGGCAAGGATGCAGGTCAGCCGATGAACCCGCTGGGCGATCCGCTTGAGCCCTTCCGGGCCGTGGTAGACCGCATAGAAACTGGCGATATTGGCCAACAGCACCTGGGCCGTGCAGATATTGGAGTTGGCCTTCTCCCGGCGGATGTGTTGCTCGCGGGTTTGCAGGGCCATGCGCAGGGCGGTGTTGCCCCGCGCATCTTTTGAAACACCGATGATCCGCCCGGGAATCGCTCGCTTGTATTCATCGCGGCTGGCAAAAAATGCCGCATGGGGCCCGCCGTAGCCCATGGGCACGCCAAATCGCTGGGAAGAGCCGAACACCACATCGGCGCCCAGCTCACCCGGCGGGGTCAGCAACAACAGGCTCAGCAAATCCGTGGCGACACAGGCCAGGGCCTGTTGCGCGTGCAGGTGAGCAATCAGCGGCCGCAGGTCGTGGATCTCGCCGTGGGTGTCAGGGTATTGCAGCAGTGCGCCGAACACCTGGTGTTGCTTCAAGTTATCCACAGCGTCGACGATCAGCTCGAAGCCGAAACCTTCAGCGCGGGTCTGCACCACGGAAATGGTTTGCGGGTGGCAGTTTTCGTCGACAAAGAACAAGTTGCTTTTGGACTTGGCGACCCGCTTGGCCAGGGCCATGGCTTCCGCCGCGGCAGTGGCCTCATCGAGCAGCGAGGCGTTGGCCAGTTCCAGACCGGTCAGATCGATGGTCAGTTGCTGGAAGTTCAGCAGCGCTTCAAGCCGCCCCTGGGCGATCTCCGGTTGATAGGGTGTGTACGCGGTGTACCAGCCGGGGTTTTCCAGCACATTACGCACAATGACCGCCGGTGTGAGGGTGCCGTGGTAGCCCATGCCGATCAGGCTGGTCCAGACCTGATTCTGCTCGGCATAACCTCGCAGCTTGGCCAGTGCGGCCTCCTCATCGAGTGCCGGGGGCAGGTCCAGCGCCCGGTTGAGGCGGATGCCCGGCGGCACCGTTTGCTCGATCAATTCAACCCGGCTGCCCAGACCGAGGCTGTCGAGCATTGCCTGTTGCTCGGCGGCATCGGGTCCGAGGTGGCGGCGCAGAAAGGTATTGGGGTCGCGTAACTGGCTCAGGGACGGCATCTTGGACATGACGGGCTCTCTCTTGACTGGCGCTCAACGTCGATGCAACACAGTCAAACCAGCATAGCAGTCGATATCCGCGTGGATGACGTGGCGCGCTCGACCAATCCGGATCATCATGTCCGGCGCCAACTTAATGTCCGCTGATCGGGTGACTGTATCCATGAGCCAACTGCCTTTCCTGCCGTTTTCCAAACCCACCATCGATGAAGCCACGATTGCCGCTGTCGGCGACGTATTGCGCTCGGGCTGGATTACCAGCGGCCCCAAGGTCCAGGCATTCGAAGCGCAGCTTTCGGAGTTTTTTGGCGGGCGCCCGGTACGCACCTTCAATTCCGGCACCTGCACCATGGAAATCGCCTTGCGCATTGCCGGGGTCGGGCCGGGCGATGAAGTGATCACCACGCCGATTTCCTGGGTGGCCACCGCCAACGTCATCCTGGAAGTCGGCGCCACCCCGGTGTTTGCCGACATCGACCCGGTGACCCGCAACATCGATCTGGATCAACTGGAAGCAGCAATCACTCCGCGCACCAAAGCCATCATCCCGGTGTACCTCGCCGGGTTGCCGGTGGACATGACGCGGTTGTACGCCCTGGCGAAAAAGCACGGCCTGCGGATCGTCGAAGATGCAGCCCAAGCGCTGGGTTCCAGCTGGAACGGCCAGCGCATTGGCTCGACGGGTGATTTCGTGTCCTTCAGTTTCCAGGCGAACAAGAACGTCACCTCCTCCGAGGGCGGTTGCCTGGTGCTGAATACGGCCGAAGAAGTACGACTGGCAGAGAAGTACCGGCTGCAGGGCGTTACCCGCAACGGCTTCGATGGCCTGGATGTCGACGTGCTGGGTGGCAAATTCAACATGACCGACGTCGCCGCGGCCATTGGCCTGGGTCAGTTTGCTCATCTCGAAGCCATCACCGCTCATCGCCGTGACCTGGCCCGGCACTATTTCGCCTGTTTTGGCGCGGATTTCGAAGCGCAGTACGGGGCGCAATTGCCTCCGGCGGATTTCACCCACAGCAACTGGCATTTGTTCCAGCTGGTATTACCGGAACGTACGGACGGCAAACCGACGCGGGCGACTTTCATGGAGCAGATGCAGGCATTGGGTGTCGGGATCGGCTATCACTACCCGCCAATTCACCTGTTGAGCCTTTACCGCGAACGCGGTTTCAAGGAAGGCATGTTCCCGGTCGCTGAGCGGGTCGGTCGGCTGATTGTCTCGTTGCCAATGTTCACGGCGATGAGCAAAGCGGATGTCGAACGTTCGGTAGCGGCCGTGAAAGCGGTTTTACGCGACGCCTGAGCCCGCAAATGAAAAAGCCCCGACGGATCGGGGCTTTGGGATGTTGCGACAGGCTTATTCGCCGATGGCGGCCTTGTAGCCGGCGGCATCCAGCAGTTTTTCCAGCTCGGCGGTGTTGCTTGGCTTGAGCTTGAAGATCCACGCGCCGTACGGATCGGAGTTGAGCAGCTCAGGCTCACCGCTCAGCGCTTCATTGACAGCGATCACTTCACCGCTGATCGGCGCATAAATGTCGGAAGCGGCTTTAACCGATTCAACGACACCCGACTGATCACCGGCAGCAAACACGTTGCCGACTTCAGTCAGCTCAACAAACACCACATCACCCAGCGCTTCCTGCGCGTGATCGCTGATGCCCACGGTGACGGTGCCATCGGCTTCCAGACGTGCCCATTCGTGACTTTCGGCAAAACGCAGGTCGGCAGGGATATCGCTCATGTTCTGTATCCTCAGGAAATGGTCGGCGAGCATGCCCGCCAGAAAAGGTTAGATCAAGGTTTTGCCGTGGCGTACGAAGGTCGGTTTGACCACTCGGACCGGGTACCACTTGCCACGGATTTCCACTTCAGCGCGGTCGGCTGTTGCCATCGGCACGCGCGCCAGTGCAATCGACTTGCTTAGCGTAGGAGAGAAACTACCACTGGTGATCTCCCCTTCGCCAACATCGGCGATGCGGACCACCTGATGAGCACGCAAAACACCGCGTTCCTCAAGGACCAGACCGACCAGTTTGTGCTGCACACCGGCGGCCTTTTCGGCTTCCAGCGCCTTGCGCCCGATGAACTGTCGGGTGGCAGGTTCCCAGGCGATGGTCCAGGCCATATTGGAGGCCAATGGTGAAACATCTTGCTGGATGTCCTGACCGTAAAGGTTCATGCCGGCTTCGACCCGCAAGGTATCCCGCGCGCCAAGGCCGATGGGAGAAATCCCGGCACCGACCAGATCGTTGAAAAAGCCTGGCGCCTGATCGGCCGGCAGAATGATTTCCAGGCCGTCTTCGCCGGTATAACCGGTGCGCGCGATGAACCAGTCACCATCAGGCAGGCCTTCGAAGGGCTTGAGGAGCTGGATCAGGTTGCCGCGGGACTGGTTGACCAGCTCGGCAATTTTTTGCCGGGCGTGGGGGCCCTGGATGGCCAGCATCGCCAACTCGGAACGCTCGCGAAGTTGCACGTCGAAACCGTCGAGATGCGCTTGCATCCAGGCTATGTCCTGATCGCGGGTGGAGGCGTTGACCACCAAGCGATAACCCGCATCGAGACGGTAGACGATCATATCGTCGACGATCCCGCCTTGTTCGTTGAGCATGGTGCTGTACAACGCACGGCCGGGGCTGTGCAGGCGTTCGACATCATTGGCCAGCAAATGCCGGAGCCAGGCTTTTGCCTGGGAGCCGCCGACGTCGATCACGGTCATGTGGGATACATCGAAGACACCGCAATCGCGGCGCACCTGATGGTGTTCCTCGACCTGCGATCCATAATGCAGAGGCATGTCCCAACCGCCAAAATCGACCATCTTCGCGCCAAGTGCGAGATGAAGGTCATACAGAGGCGTACGCTGTCCCATGGGTTTCTCCTTCCGGGCGTGGCGAAGGTGCGGACAAGCGCTGCACGGACTGAATGCCTTGAAACAAAAGGCCTTTAGCCGATTTCAGCTACCTGGTCTGTCAGACGGACCGCACCGAATGCCGCGCATTGTAGCCGCAAGGTGTAGGACTGACACCTAGCTGTTTCGATGTGCCGAGCGCCGGATCAATCCGATGACCGGTAACAGCCCGACCAGCACCAGGGTCAACGCCGGCAAAGATGCCCGCGCCCATTCGCCTTCGCTGGTCATTTCAAAGATCCGCACCGCCAGCGTGTCCCAGCCAAACGGGCGCATCAGCAGGGTCGCGGGCATTTCCTTGAGCACGTCGACGAACACCAGCAGCCCTGCGCTCAACGTGCCGGGTAACAACAACGGTAGATACACTTTGAAAAACAGTCGTGGCCCACTGACGCCCAGGCTACGTGCCGCTTCGGGCAAAGATGGCCGTATACGCGCCAGGCTGCTTTCCAGTGGCCCGTAGGCCACCGCAATGAAGCGCACCAGATAGGCCAGCAACAACGCTGACAGACTGCCCAGCAGCAGCGGCTTGCCCGCGCCACCAAGCCAGCTCGAGAGCGGGATCACCAGTTCGCGATCCAGGTAACTGAACGCCAGCATGATCGACACCGCCAGCACCGAACCGGGCAAGGCGTAGCCCAGGTTGGCCAGACTGATCCCGGAACGAATGACCCGGGTGGGCGCCAATCGTCGGGCAAACGCCAGTAACAAGGCGACGCTGACGGTGATCAACGCCGCTATCGCCCCCAGGTACAAGGTATGGATGATCAAGCCGGTGTAGCGCTCGTCGAGATCGAAGCGCCCGCGTAACCAGAACCACACCACCAATTGCAGCATCGGGATAACGAAAGCACAGGCGAACACCAGGCAGCACCACGTCGTGGCTGCCAGTGCCTTGACACCTCGCAGGTGATACAGCGCCTTGACCCGTGGTCGCTCGTTGCTCGCCCGGTTGGCCCCACGGGCACGCCGCTCGCCGTAGAGCACGAGCATTACCACCAGCAGCAACAGGCTGGCCAGTTGCGCGGCGGAAGACAGGCTGAAGAAACCGTACCAGGTCTTGTAGATGGCGGTGGTGAAGGTATCGAAGTTGAACACCGACACTGCGCCGAAGTCCGCCAGGGTTTCCATCAATGCCAATGCCACACCCGCACCGATGGCCGGCCGCGCCATGGGCATTGCCACCCGCCAGAACGCTTGCCAGGGCGATTGGCCAAGGACCCGCGCGGCTTCCATCAGGCCTTTGCCCTGGGCGAGGAAGGCCGTGCGGGCCAGCAGATATACATAGGGATAGAAAACCAGCACCAACACCACAATCACCCCGCCCGTGGAACGCACGCGCGGCAGCCGCAGGCCACTACCGAACCACTCGCGCAGCAGGCTTTGTACGGGCCCGGCGAAATCCAGCAGGCCGACAAACACGAATGCCAGCACGTAGGCCGGTATCGCGAAGGGCAGCATCAGCGCCCAATCGAGCCAGCGCCTGCCGGGGAATTCACAGAGGCTGGTCAGCCAGGCGAGGCTGACGCCCAGCAGGGTGACACCCGCACCGACACCGAGCACCAGCGTCAGGGTATTGCCCAGCAGGCGCGGCATCTGCGTGTCCCACAGGTGGGACCAGATTTGAGTGTCGACGGTTTGCCAGGACAGCAGCAGGACGCTCAGGGGCAACAGGACCAGCGCAGCGATGGCGAAGACGACGGGATACCAGCGGCGTTGGGC
>NZ_JBGCUL010000156.1:0-7632 GCF_054177685.1 Pseudomonas sp. P5_A2_2 | reverse complement strand
CTGCTGAGGCGAATGCCCTGTATTCGAACATTCAGGTGGCACTCCATGAAGGTGCGCCGGGGGCGGGTTACAGAATGGATTCCCCCAATATTTAACTGGCCACTTCGCGAGCAGGCCCACAGGATCTGGAAAAAGTACACGCCAGAAATCCAGTGTGTGCGAGCCTGCTCGCCGCACCGTCGCTCCCACAGTTTTTTGTGGTGTCTTCTTTACCTCAATCATTGTCTTCTGGCGCAATCATCCGGGTTTTCGGCGAGCCGTTCGAGTTGTGCTGATAGATGGTCTGCGGCTGCCCCAGGTCATTGAAATACACCTGCCCGATCCCCGCCGAGTTCCATAGCCGCTCACCGGCTTCGGCGTGTTCCGGGACATGCGGCACGATGCGCATGCGTCGTCGTTTGGTCAGCCAGTTCAACGGTGAGCGTGGTGAGTACAGCCAGCGGTTGAGGCGGTCGAACCACTCGAGCAGGGTGGCCGGGAATTCGTTCTTGATGCCGCTGCTGGTGATCTGCCAGATGCGCGGTCCGGCCTTGCGATGGCGGATCAGCACTTCGTAGACGAAGGAGTAGTGCACATCGCCCGACAGCACCACGTAGTTACCCGGTGTGCGCGAGTGCCGGAAAATATTCAGGATCACCTGTGCCGCACCGCGATGGGCCATCCAGTTTTCCGCGTCCACCAGCAGTGGATAACCGCACCAGCTGAATACTCGCTGCACGGTTTCAATCAGCTTGACGCCGAAGATCGGCGCTGGCGAAACGATGATCGCGCTTGGGTGGTCCAGCAATTCCTGCTGCAGTTCGCTCAGGGCTTCCCAGTCGAGCAAGCCGGAAGGCTGCTTGAGGTTCATCTCGCTACGCCAGCGCCGGGTGCGAGTGTCGATCACCACCACGGCCGGGGTGGTTGGCAGCACGTAGTGCCAGTGCTGAAACTTCAGCAGATCACCGATCAAATCATCTTGAACAGTGCTGTCGAGATGACGCTGGTGTGTGCTCGCGCTCAACCCACCAGCCTTTTTCAGCAGGGCACGGAACGCATCCGGATTGTTGCCCCAGCCCTGGCACAGCATGTACGCCAACAGCGCGTTGCCGATGATGCGCCGGGAGAACGGATGGCCGTAGGCCGTTTCCTCCCATTGCGCGCTAAGGTTCCAGTCATCGGTGATGTCGTGGTCGTCGAAAATCATCAGCGTCGGCAGATGCGCCAGTGCCCGGGCGACGTTGCCAAGACCTGCCTTGAAGGCATCGATGCGCGTCTGTTCGAGGGCGTAGCGTTTGAGCCTTTCCGGCGTCAGCGTCGGTGCCTGGGGTGCGATCAAGGTCCAGGGCGTTGGCGACCAGACCAGCAAATACATGGCCATGACTTCGGCGAAGGTCACCAGATGGTTGTCGGCGCTGCTGCTGGTAAAAATCGGCTTGCGCGCACCGCCGAAAAAACGCTCGCGCAGGGTTTCATTGCTTTGCAGTGCCGGCAGCAGATCGGCACGGTGGTAGTAACTGGCCGGATGCTCGTAGAGCCTGGCGCTGTCGCTGACCACGGCGCCTTCGAGCTGTTCCCCGAACAGGCCCAGACGCTCGATCAAGGCGTGAATCGCCCGCAACATCGGCCCCGCCACATCGTCGGCGTAGACCTGATCGCCCGTCATCATCAGCAGTGCCGGGCGATCCTTGGCGTTGTGCTTTTGCGCCAGCAACCGGTCGACGCAGAGCAAGCCGTCTGCCGCCGGGTGATGAGGCTTGCGGCAAGAACCGTGCAGCAACTGGTCGACCCGCGCGCGCAGGACGAAGTTCGGGCAATGGGCATCGCCATACAGCAGATGCGGCGCCCAGTCGGCAATGCCTTTTTCTGTGCCATCGATCAGCAGGTCATAGTCGATCGACTCGTCCCGGGGCAGGGCGCAATCGAGTTGCACATCGATCAAGYGCACATAGGCATGAGCCCCCACTGCAATCACCGTGCATTGCCCGGCATCCAGACGAATATCGCCGACGCCCTGCAAGCGCAAGGTCAGCGCCAGCGCCCGGGAACCCACCAGCCACAGCACCAGCCGCGTGGGCTCAAGACGCCGCAGCAGCGGGCCGGCCAGGACCGGGGGCAAGGCTTGGTGATCGTCGGGCAGTGGCAGGGTGTCAGACATCCAGGTTCAAGACTCTTGGGGTATCGAGGCGGGCGATGATAGCGCAGGTGGCGGCGGGGCCGGCCAGGGCGATCCTGTTTCTGCCTGTCACCAAATGAAAAGCCATTGTCGTCTGATGAGAAGCGTCCCGACAGGCCTCGTCCTACAGTCCAATCAACGCAATTCGATGCAACACGCCCATATTGCAGATTGGAGAATAAGAAAAATGGCAAAAGCCGTACGCTTCTACGAAACCGGTGGTCCCGAAGTCCTGCGTTATGAGGACGTCGAAGTCGGCGAACCCGGTCCCGGCCAGGTTCGGCTTCGTCATGTGGCAGTCGGCCTGAACTATGCCGACACCTATTTCCGTAACGGTACCTATGCGATCCCGCTGCCCAACGGCATGGGCGTCGAGGCCTCTGGGGTAGTCCAGGCCGTTGGTGAAGGAGTCACCAACGTCGAGGTCGGCGATCGCGTTACCTACACCGGTTTTCTCAACACCCTCGGCGCCTACAGCACCGAGCGCCTGATCCCGGCCGCGCCGTTGATCAAGCTGCCGGAAACCATCAGCTTCGAGACCGCCGCCGCGATGACCATGCGTGGCCTGACGTCTTCGTACCTGATGCGCCGCATCTACGACTTCAAACCGGGCGACAGCATCCTGTTGCATGCCGCCGCTGGCGGTGTCGGCCTGATCGTTTCGCAGTGGGCCAAGTTGCTGGGCCTGAACGTGATCGGCACGGTGTCGACCGAGCAAAAGGCGGAAATCGCCCGGGCTCACGGTTGCGACCATACGATCAATTACAGCCATGAAGACGTCGCCGCTCGCGTTCGCGAATTGACCGACGGTGTGGGTGTCAACGTGGTGTTCGACAGCGTTGGCAAGAACACCTTCATGGGTTCGCTGGATTCATTGAAACCCCGTGGCCTGATGGTCTGCGTGGGTACCGCGTCCGGCCCGATCCCGGCGTTCGACCCGGTGATGCTGGCGATGAAAGGCTCGCTGTTCCTGACCCGTCCGGCCCTGGCCAACTACATCAGCGACCCTGCGGAAAAAGCCGCCCTGGCCGGTGAGCTGTTCGACCACGTCGGCAGCGGTCGGATCAAGATCGAGATCAACCAGCACTACGCGTTGCAGGACGCCGTGCAGGCCCATCGCGACCTTGAATCGCGCAAGACTACCGGCTCATCGATTTTCGTCGTTTAAGGAGCGGCCAGCCATGAAAGTCGAACAATTGACCTGCTCCATCGGCGCCGAACTGATCGGCGTCAATCTCGCCGACGCAGTCCATGACGACGGCCTGTTTGCCGAGATCCGCGCCCAGTTGCTCAAGCACCGCGTGGTGTTCCTGCGCGATCAGGACATCACCCGCGCCGAGCATGTTGCCTTCGCCCGACGCTTCGGCGAGCTGGAGGATCATCCGGTGGCCGGCAGCGATCCGGATCATCCGGGGCTGGTGCAGATCTACAAGAGACCGGACCAGCCGGCAGACCGCTACGAAAACGCCTGGCACAGCGACGCCACCTGGCGTGAAGCACCGCCGATGGGTTGCGTGCTGCGTTGCGTGGAATGCCCGCCGGTGGGCGGTGACACCATGTGGGCCAACATGGTCCAGGCCTGTGCGAACTTGCCGGAAGACGTGAAGGTCAAGATCGCCGATCTGCGTGCCCGCCACAGCATCGAAGCGAGCTTCGGTGCCGCCATGCCGATTGAAAAACGCCTGGCGCTCAAAGCGATGTATCCGGACGCCGAACACCCGGTGGTGCGCACCCATCCGGAAACCGGCGAGAAGGTGCTGTTCGTCAACGCGTTCACCACCCACTTCAGCAACTACCACACCCCTGAGCGGGTGCGCTTCGGCCAGGACGCCAACCCCGGCGCCGGTGATTTGCTGCGCTACCTGATCAGCCAGGCGTACATCCCCGAGTATCAGGTGCGCTGGCGCTGGAAGCCCAACAGCATCGCCATCTGGGACAACCGCAGTACCCAGCACTACGCCGTCATGGATTACCCGCCGTGCCACCGCAAGATGGAACGCGCCGGGATCATCGGCGACAAGACGTTCTGATCGAACGCCACCGGCATCCGCACTCGCAGCATTCGCACTCGTAAACACGTCTACCCGGCACGACCCCGGGTGGACGGAACAATCATAAGAACTGGCATAAGAACTGGAGTAACCATGCAATTCTTCGACGATTCCCTGCACCCGGAAAACATGGAAAAGGTAGTCATTACCGTGGCCCCGTACGGCCCGGAGTGGATGCCCGAAGACTTCCCGGAAGACATCCCGTTGACCATGGATGAGCAAGTCCAGAAAGCGGTCGAATGCTACGAAGCCGGGGCCACCGTATTGCACCTGCATGTGCGCGAGCTGGACGGCAAGGGCTCCAAGCGCCTGTCGAAGTTCAACGAGCTGATCGCCGGTGTACGTGAAGCCGTGCCGGACATGATCATCCAGGTCGGCGGTTCGATTTCCTTCGCTCCGGAAAGCGATGGCGAAGCGGCCAAGTGGCTGTCCGACGACACCCGCCACATGCTGGCCGAGCTGACGCCGAAACCGGATCAGGTCACGGTCGCGATCAACACCACGCAAATGAACATCATGGAGCTGCTGTATCCGGAATACCTGGAAGGCACCTCCCTGGCCAACCCGATGATCCAGGCTGCCTACAGCGAGATGACCGTACCGGCTGGCCCGGCCTGGGTTGCCGAGCACCTCAAGCGTCTGATGGACAACGGCATCCAGCCGCACTTCCAGCTGACCGGCATGCATGCCTTGGAAACCCTTGAGCGTCTGGTGCGCAGGGGCGTCTACAAAGGTCCGTTGAACCTGACCTGGATCGGCATCGGCGGCGGTTTCGATGGTCCGAATCCGTTCAACTTCTTCAACTTCCTCCACCGCGCGCCGGACGGTTCTACTGTGACCTCCGAATCGCTGCTCAAGAACGTCATGCCGTTCAACACCATGTCGATGGCCATGGGCATGCACCCGCGCGTAGGCAATGAAGACACTATCATTGACCACAAGGGCGATCGTTTCGGCTCGGTTGCACAGATCCAGCAAACCGTGCGCATTGCCCATGAGCTGGGACGTGAAATCGCCACCGGCAAAGAAGCCCGCGAGATCTACCGCATCGGCGTGCAGTACGAAACCATCGAAGAAACCCTGTTGGCCAACGGCATGGCCCCCAACCGCAAGGCCGGGCAGAAAGGCGTGCCGCAACGCGGCTGACCGAGGGTCGGGACGAGAGGCCGTGACCTCTCGTCCGCCTGACCGTTACACGCTTGATAACAAAAATAAAACAAAGCTCTTGAGGAGGCTGCATGGCCTTTCACCCAATCGCCGCTGACGATGACGACTCCAGCGGAGTCGGCGTTGCGCGCCAATATGCCTGGATCGTCTTTGCACTGACGTTCGGCCTGTTGATTTCCGATTACATGTCGCGTCAGGTACTGAACGCGGTGTTCCCGCTGCTCAAGACTGAGTGGGCGTTGAGCGACGGACAGCTCGGTCTGCTCAGCGGCATCGTTGCCCTGATGGTCGGCCTGCTGACGTTTCCCCTGTCGTTGATGGCCGACCGTTTCGGCCGGGTCAAGAGCCTGGCGCTGATGGCGTTCCTGTGGAGCGTGGCGACCCTGGGTTGCGCGCTGGCGCAGGACTACCAGCAGATGTTCATCGCGCGATTCATGGTCGGCGTCGGTGAAGCGGCCTACGGCAGCGTGGGCATCGCCGTGGTGATCTCGGTGTTCCCCAAACACATGCGCGCCACCCTGGCCAGTGCCTTCATGGCCGGCGGGATGTTCGGTTCGGTGTTGGGCATGGCTTTGGGTGGTGCGATTGCCGCCAAGCTGGGCTGGCGCTGGTCGTTCGCCGGCATGTCGCTGTTTGGCCTGGTGCTGGCGGTGCTCTATCCGCTCATCGTCAAGGAAGCGCGCATTGCGCCACAACGTGCCGCGCAGATTGCGAACAAGACGGCCGCCGCGGTCAAGCGTCCGCTGCGCACGCTGTGGTCCAGCCGCTCGGTGGTGGCGACCTACGTCGCCAGCGGCTTGCAGTTGTTCGTCGGCGGTACAGTGATGGTGTGGATTCCCAGCTACCTCAACCGCTACTACGACATGCCTACCGACAAGGCCGGTGGCATGGCGGCGATCATCGTGTTGTGCAGCGGCGCGGGGATGATCCTGTGCGGCATGCTCAGCGACCGCCTGTGTCGGAACTCGCCGGAGCGCAAGGTCAGCCTGGCCATTGGTTTTTGCCTGGGCAGTTGCCTGCTGCTGTCGGCAGCGTTCGCATTATCGGCAGGGCCTGTGCAACTGGCGCTGATCTGTCTGGGCATGGCGATTGCCACCGGCACCACTGGCCCCGCCGGTGCGATGGTTGCCAACCTGACCCATTACTCCGTCCACGGTACGGCGTTCGCCACGCTGACCCTGGCCAATAACCTGCTGGGGCTGGCCCCCGGGCCGTTCCTGACTGGCCGTGTGTCCGACCTCATCGGTCTGCATGCCGCGTTTCAACTGGTGCCACTGGTCAGCCTCGCGGCGGCGGCGGTGTTCTTTTATGCCAAGTGTCATTACCACAAAGATATTGCCCGCCTTCAGGGTCAGAGCGTGYCTGACCCTGTCCGTGAAGCCGGGATAGAGGTGAAGTTGTGAGTCGTCGTTTACGTATTGATGTGTTTTTCGATTTTATCTGCCCCTGGTGCCTGATCGGCAAACGCCAACTGGAGCATGCGCAGGTGCAGTTTCGCAGCCGTCACCCGGATGTGCAGATCACCACGGCGTGGCACGGGGTGCAGTTGCTGCCTCAGATACCGGTACAAAGTGAACCCTTCGCCGATTTCTACCGCAAGCGCCTGGGCAATGCCGACGCGGTGGCCATGCGTCAGAACCAGGTACAGCAAGCTGCCGGGGCGGTTGGACTGGCCATCGACCTCAGCCGTATCGAGACGATGCCCAACACCGCGGACGCCCATCGTTTGTTCGAGCGTGCCAGCGCACTGGGCAATGCCAGTCAGCGTGAAATGTTGCTCGAACGCCTGTTCGCCGCTTATTTCCTGAGACGCGAAAACCTCGGTTGCCGTGAGACCTTGCTGGCCATTGCCCGCTCCTGCGGCGTCGACACGAACGAAGTGCTCGATTGCCTGAAGGGCGACGCCACGCCATTTGCAGGATCCCCCGGCGCGACCAGTGGCGTGCCGAGCTTTCAGTTCGACGGTCGCCTGACGGTGATCGGTGCGCAACCTGCCCAGGCGCTGCTCGGGGCCATGAACGAAGCCCTCAAGGAAAGTGACCGCGAGCGGCAGCCAGCATGACCCGGCGCATTCCCGTACCTGCCGGCAAACACCCGCAGGCCGGTGGCCGAGCGCTGTTCGAATTCGATGACAAAAGCCTGGCGCTGTTCAACGTCGACGGGCAGCTGTTTGCCATCGACGACAGCTGCCCGCATCAGGGCGCCTCGCTGTGTGGCGGGCGCCTTGAGGGCCGGGTGATTCAATGCTGCGCCCATGGC
>NZ_JBGCUL010000155.1:0-7704 GCF_054177685.1 Pseudomonas sp. P5_A2_2 | reverse complement strand
GGCTATCGCCGTTCCCCTGAACGAGGGCACCAGCCCCACCTTGAAGCAGCGGCTCAAGCACGCCGAGCGGGTCAACCGCTGGAAGGCCCAGGCGTTGATCGCGCCGCTGATGCTGTTTCTGTTGCTGGTGTTCCTGGTGCCGATCGTGGCGCTGCTCTACAAAAGCGTTGGCAACCCGGAAGTGGTCGGCGGCATGCCGCGCACCGTGACCGCCATCGCCAGTTGGGACGGCCGCGGCCTGCCCGCTGAACCGGTTTACAAAGCAGCGGCCGAAGACCTCGCCGAGGCTCGCAAGAACCAGACCCTGGGCGATCTGTCCAAACGCCTGAACATGGAATTGGCCGGCTACCGCAGCCTGCTGACCAAAACCGCCCGCGCCTTGCCGCTCGCAACCGAGCCGGCTTCTTATAAAGAAGCGCTGGAAGGTCTCGATGAGCGTTGGGGCGATCCTGCCTACTGGCAAGCGGTGCGCCGCAACACCAGCAGCATCACCCCGTATTACCTGCTGGCGGCCGTCGATCATCGCATCGACGACCTCGGCGAAATCGCCCCGGCGACCCCGGATCAGGCGATCTACCTCGACATCTTCGCCCGCACCTTCTGGATGGGCCTGATCATCACCATGATCTGCCTGGTGCTGGCGTATCCCCTGGCTTACCTGCTGGCCAACCTGCCATCGCGGCAGAGCAACCTGCTGATGATTCTGGTGCTGTTGCCGTTCTGGACGTCGATCCTGGTACGGGTCGCGGCGTGGATCGTGTTGCTGCAATCGGGTGGCCTGATCAACAGCGGCCTGATGGCCATGGGCATCATCGATAAGCCGATCGAGCTGGTGTTCAACCGCGTCGGTGTCTACATCTCGATGGTGCACATCCTGCTGCCGTTCATGATCCTGCCGATCTACAGCGTGATGAAAGGCATCTCGCCGACCTACATGCGTGCCGCGATTTCCCTCGGCTGCCATCCGTTCGCCAGTTTCTGGCGGGTGTACTTCCCGCAGACCTATGCCGGTGTCGGCGCCGGTTGCCTGTTGGTGTTCATCCTCGCCATCGGCTACTACATCACCCCGGCATTGCTGGGCAGCCCGAACGATCAAATGGTCAGCTACTTCGTCGCCTTCTACACCAACACCAGCATCAACTGGGGCATGGCGACCGCACTCGGTGGATTGTTGCTGCTGGCGACCGTGGTGCTTTATCTGATTTACAGCTGGCTGGTGGGCGCCAGTCGCCTGCGCCTGAGCTAAGGGGAGAACGAAATGCTGAGTCCTTATATGTCGCCCATCGAACGGGTGTGGTTCTACAGCTTGCGGATTCTCTGCGGCTTGATTCTGTTGTTCCTGATCCTGCCAGTACTGGTGATCATTCCGCTGTCGTTCAACTCGGGGAGTTTTCTGGTCTATCCGCTGCAAGGCTTTTCGCTGCACTGGTACCAGGACTTCTTTGCCTCGGCGGAATGGATGCGTTCGTTGAAGAACAGCATCATCGTGGCCCCGGCAGCGACGGTACTGGCGATGATCTTCGGCACGCTGGCGGCGATTGGCCTGACCCGCGGCGATTTTCCGGGCAAGCCGCTGGTGATGGCACTGGTGATTTCACCGATGGTGGTGCCGGTGGTGATCATTGGTGTGGCCAGTTACCTGACCTTCGCTCCACTGGGATTTGGCAACAGCTATACCTCGCTGATCGTCGTGCATGCCGTGCTCGGTGTGCCGTTTGTGATCATCACGGTGTCGGCGACCTTGCAGGGGTTCAACCAGAACCTGGTACGGGCCGCTGCGAGCCTGGGCGYTTCGCCGTTGACCACGTTCCGCCGGGTAACCTTGCCGCTGATCGCGCCGGGGGTGATCTCCGGAGCGCTGTTTGCCTTTGCGACTTCGTTCGATGAAGTGGTGGTGACGCTGTTCCTCGCAGGTCCCGAACAAGCGACGCTGCCGCGACAGATGTTCAGCGGCATCCGCGAAAACCTCAGCCCGACGATTGCCGCCGCCGCGACGCTGCTGATTGCCTTCTCGGTGATCCTGTTGCTGACCCTGGAATGGTTGCGCGGGCGTAGCGAGAAACTGCGTACTGCGCAGGTCTGACGGATCACCCCGATCAACTGTAGGAGCGAGCCTGCTCGCGATGAACTTCAACGATACCGCGGGAAATCTGACACCCCGCGGCGCTCTCAGGTTCATCGCGAGCAGGCTCGCTCCTACAGGTGTTTTTTGTGGTTTTCGGCAGGGTCGGTCATTCACCGCCTGAATAGAAGACAACCCGCAATCCCCAGCTACTATTGTGCCCAGCTCCCCTACCTATAAGAGGCTGCGCACATGGGTCTTTCCTCTTTCAAAATCGCTCACAAATTGATCACCGGCGCAGGTGCCATCGAGCAACTGTCTGCCGAGCTGACGCGTCTGGACATCGACAACCCACTGATCGTCACTGATGTCGCTTTGGTGAAATCCGGCACAGTAGAACTGGCACTGGCGCAGCTGGGCGAACGCAGCTACGAGATTTTCGACCGGGTACTGCCGGACCCGGAAATTGCCATCGTCGAAGATTGCATGCAGGTCTATCGCGACGGTGGGCATGACGGCTTGATCGGCCTGGGCGGCGGCAGTGCCATCGACATTGCCAAGAGCGTGGCGGCMTATGCCGGATACCACGGCGCGCTGGAGGATCTGTTCGGTATCGATCAGGTCCCGCGCAAAGGCCCGCCGCTGATCGCCATCCCGACTACGGCTGGTACCGGCTCGGAGGTGACCAACGTCGCCATCCTTTCCGACAAGGTCGCGCAACTGAAGAAGGGCATCGTCAGC
This sequence comes from Pseudomonas sp. P5_A2_2, assembly GCF_054177685.1. NCBI lineage: Bacteria > Pseudomonadati > Pseudomonadota > Gammaproteobacteria > Pseudomonadales > Pseudomonadaceae > Pseudomonas > Pseudomonas sp. P5_A2_2. The sequence goes on along the minus strand of NZ_JBGCUL010000155.1, from coordinate 4,901 downwards.
GACTACCTGTTGCCGGACGTGGCGCTGGTCAGCCCGCAAATGACCCTGACCTGTCCGCGCAGCGTCACGGCGGCCAGCGGTATCGATGCGCTGGTGCATGCCATCGAGTCCTATCTGTCGGTCAATGCCTCGCCGATTACCGATGCCCTGGCCATTGGCGCCATCAAGTTGATCGCCAGGGCATTGCCCAAGGCCTACGCCAACCCGTCGAACCTGCAAGCCCGGGAAGACATGGCCACCGCCAGCCTGATGGCCGGCATGGCGTTCGGCAATGCCGGGGTTGGCGCGGTGCATGCGCTGGCGTATCCGCTGGGCGGGCGTTTCAACATTGCCCATGGCGTCAGTAATGCCTTGCTACTGCCCCATGTCATGACCTGGAACAAGATGGCCTGCATCGAACGCATGCAGGATATCGCCGAGGCCATGGGCGTGAAGACCGCTCACTTGAGCATCAACGAAGCGGCCGACAAAGCCGTGCAAACCATGACCGAGCTGTGTGCCGCCGTGGAAATTCCCCAGGGGCTGCGCAGCTTCGGTGTGCCCGAGGACGCCATTCCGTTCATGGCCGTGGAAGCGGCGGGGGTCGAGCGCTTGATGCGCAACAATCCGCGTAAGTTGAGTGCCGTCGATATCGAAAAGATCTATCGCGCGGCGTACTAGAGCTTCTGCCGTTGATGAATGATGGCAAGGTCCAATCATCGCGCTCACGGTGCGCGCGTCAAAGCATGAGGTATACAATGCGCGCCATCGTGATTCCGCTCAGAAAAGGTGCGTCATGCAGCCCTTCGTAATTGCTCCGTCGATTCTCTCCGCCGACTTCGCCCGCCTGGGTGAAGAAGTGGACAACGTCCTGGCCGCTGGCGCCGACTTCGTGCACTTCGACGTCATGGACAACCACTACGTACCGAACCTGACCATCGGCCCGATGGTCTGCGCGGCACTGCGCAAGTACGGCGTGACCGCGCCGATCGACGCGCACCTGATGGTCAGCCMGGTGGACCGCATCGTCGGCGACTTCATCGAAGCCGGCGCTACTTACATCACCTTCCACCCGGAAGCCACCCAGCACATCGACCGCTCCCTGCAATTGATCCGCGAAGGCGGCTGCAAGTCGGGCCTGGTGTTCAACCCGGCGACCCCGCTGGATGTGCTCAAGCACGTCATGGACAAGGTCGACATGATCCTGTTGATGAGCGTCAACCCGGGCTTCGGCGGGCAGAAGTTCATCCCCGGCACCCTCGACAAGCTGCGTGAAGTGCGGGCGCTGATCGATGCGTCGGGCCGTGACATTCGCCTGGAAATCGACGGCGGCGTGAACGTGAACAACATCCGCGAAATCGCGGCGGCCGGTGCCGACACCTTCGTCGCTGGCTCGGCCATCTTCAATGCGCCGAACTATCAGGAAGTCATCGACAAGATGCGTACCGAACTGGCGCTGGCTCGCCCATGAGTGGCTTTGAGCAGCTGTTCTCGGGGAAGCTGCCGCGGCTGGTGATGTTCGATCTGGACGGTACGTTGATCGACTCGGTCCCGGACCTGGCGGTGGCTGTGGACAAGATGCTGCTCAAACTCGGGCGCAAACCTGTCGGCATCGAATCGGTGCGTGACTGGGTGGGCAACGGCGTACACATGTTGGTGTGCCGGGCGTTGGCCAACCATATCGACGCCGAGGGTGTCGATGAAGTCGAGGCCGAGCATGCCTTGGAGTTGTTCAACGGCTTTTACGAGGACGGTCATGAGCTGACGGTGGTTTACCCCGGCGTGCGTGACACCCTCAAGTGGCTGAACAAACAAGGCGTCGAGATGGCACTGATCACCAACAAGCCGGAGCGTTTCGTCGCGCCGCTGCTGGATCAGATGAAAATCGGCCGCTATTTCCGCTGGATTATCGGCGGTGACACCCTGCCACAGAAAAAGCCTGATCCGGCCGCGCTGTTTTTCGTGATGAAAATGGCCAACATTCCGGCTTCGCAGTCGTTGTTCGTCGGCGATTCGCGCAGCGATGTGCTGGCGGCGAAAGCGGCGGGGGTCAAGTGTGTGGCCCTGAGCTACGGCTATAACCACGGACGGCCGATTGCCGAAGAGTCGCCGGCACTGGTGATCGACGACCTGCGCAAGCTAATTCCCGGTTGCCTGGATCCGGCCGCTGAGATAACGTTGGCCGACGCTGTCAAACCCCCTTCTGGAAACGCCATCGTGGTGGTCACTCGCAAACTCTGGATGAAAGTCATCAAGGCCCTGGCCCGCTGGCGTTGGCGCGCCTGACTTGATCCTGGCCGGCTATCCGGCGCGTTTGCATACCTGACTGTTCGATCCTCAAGCCACGAGGCACCTCATGATCCGCGAAGAATTCCTGCGTTTGGCCGCTGCCGGCTACAACCGCATCCCGCTTGCCTGTGAAACCCTGGCCGACTTCGACACACCGTTGTCGATCTACCTGAAGCTGGCCGACGAGCCCAATTCCTACTTGCTGGAGTCCGTACAGGGCGGCGAGAAGTGGGGCCGTTACTCGATCATCGGCCTGCCGTGCCGTACCGTGCTGCGGGTTCATGACCATCACGTCAGCGTGACCGTCGATGGTGTCGAAACCGAAAGCCACGACGTGGAAGACCCGCTGGCCTTCGTCGAAGCCTTCAAGGCTCGCTACAACGTGCCGACCATTGCCGGCCTGCCGCGTTTCAACGGCGGCCTGGTGGGCTACTTCGGTTACGACTGCGTGCGTTATGTGGAAAAGCGTCTGGGCAAGTGCCCGAACCCGGATCCGCTGGGCGTGCCGGACATCCTGCTGATGGTTTCCGACGCGGTGGTGGTGTTCGATAACCTGGCCGGCAAGATGCACGCAATCGTCTTGGCTGACCCGGCGCAGGAAGACGCCTTCGAACAAGGTCGCGCACGCCTGGAAGAGCTGCTGGAAAAACTCCGTCAGCCGATCACCCCACGCCGTGGCCTGGATTTCAGCAAGCAGCAAGCGGCCGATCCGGTATTCYGCTCCAGCTTCACCCAGAACGATTACGAAAAAGCCGTCGACACCATCAAGGAATACATCCTGGCCGGTGACTGTATGCAGGTCGTGCCGTCCCAGCGCATGTCGATCGACTTCAAGGCGGCGCCGATTGATCTGTATCGCGCGCTGCGCTGCTTCAACCCGACGCCTTACATGTACTTCTTCAACTTCGGCGACTTCCATGTCGTCGGCAGTTCGCCGGAAGTGCTGGTGCGGGTCGAAGACAACCTGATCACCGTGCGCCCGATTGCCGGCACCCGTCCACGGGGCGCCAACGAAGAGGCTGATCTGGCGCTGGAAAAAGACCTGCTGTCGGACGACAAGGAAATCGCCGAACACTTGATGCTGATCGACCTCGGTCGCAACGACACCGGTCGCGTATCGGAAATCGGCTCGGTGAAGCTCACCGAGAAAATGGTCATCGAGCGTTATTCCAACGTGATGCACATCGTGTCCAAMGTCACCGGGCAACTGAAAGCCGGACTGACGGCAATGGACGCACTGCGGGCGATTCTGCCGGCGGGCACGTTGTCCGGCGCACCGAAGATTCGTGCGATGGAAATCATCGACGAACTGGAGCCGGTCAAGCGTGGCGTCTACGGCGGCGCGGTCGGTTACTTCGCCTGGAACGGCAACATGGACACCGCCATTGCGATCCGCACGGCGGTGATCAAGAACGGCGAACTGCATGTGCAGGCCGGTGGCGGCATTGTGGCTGACTCGGTGCCGGCGCTGGAATGGGAAGAAACCCTGAACAAGCGTCGCGCGATGTTCCGCGCCGTTGYGCTGGCAGAACAAACCCCGGAAAACTGAGCTAACCACAAATCCTGTGGGAGCGAGCTTGCTCGCGATGGGGCCATCACTGTCACATTGATGTTGTCTGACCCTCCGCTATCGCGAGCAAGCTCGCTCCCACAATGACCTCACCAGCATAAAAAAACGCGGCGCCTGTGAGGGCGCCGCGTTTTTTATTGGCTGCACATCAGAAGTCCAGCGCAACACCTACGTTGATGCCCTGTTGGGTAAAGTCGTCGTCCTTGCGGATGTTGTAGCTGGCGCGCAGTGCCAGTTCCTTGGTGAGGTTGTGGCTCACCCCCAGGTTCACACGTTGCAAGTGACTTTGCGGGGTGTAGCCTGCCAGCGTGAACTGGTTGTTTGGCAGGCTGTTGAGGTTGATGCTCACGTCCTGGGTATCGTCGTTGTACTCACGTTCGATTGCCGCTTCGCCGAAAACCTGGGTTTGCGGGGTGATCTGGTATTTGCCCTGCAGGCCAGCGCCCAGACGCCGGGAAATACGCTCCTGATCGGCGAAGGTCAGCGCCGTGGAATCGTTGCCGTCCTCCGAGTAACCGTCGACTTGCACCTTGGCGAAATCGGCGCTGACAAACGGCGACAGGTGCCAAGGGCTGCTGGCTTGTTGCGCAATGTCGTAACCCACGCGTGCGCTGAAGGCCTCGACGTAGCCGCTGGTGTCGCCTTTTTCGCTGCGCTCGTTGGCGCCCAACTGGAATTTACGCTTGAGGCTGTCGTAATCCAGATGCCCAGCCGTCAACGCCGCATCAGCCCACACACGGTTTTGCTGGTACTGGGCGAAAGCCGTGCCCAGGTAAGTGTTGAGCTTGTAGTCGGAGTCGTTTGCGCCGGCTTCGAGTTTCTGGTTATAGAAACCGGCCACCAGGCCGACGCGCCAGGCATCGTCGAGACGGTAGCTGCCGCCGATGTTCAGGTTGGCTCCGTTGCCGTCGGCGCTTGCCACGCTGTCCTGGCCGTCAAAGTCCTGATGCTGTCCGCCGCCGGAAACAATGGCTCGCCATTGGCCGACGCCTTGCCAGTTTTCCCAATCGGCCAGCCACTGATTGCGCAATTCATCCTGATGCGCACGGACGGTGCCCTGGGC
>NZ_JBGCUL010000154.1:0-8817 GCF_054177685.1 Pseudomonas sp. P5_A2_2 | reverse complement strand
TGCACAACCTGTTCGGTGACACCGACTCGGTGAACATCTACCAGAACGCCGACGGCAGCGTGTACCACGCCGGTATCGAAACCCACGACACCATCGAAGACATGCTGCGTTACGTGCACTTGTCGCCGGAAGAGCTGATGACCCACTACCGCGACAAGTGCGCCAGTGCCCGCATCAGCGCCACCGAGCGCACGCAGTTCCTCGATGCCTTGCGTCTGGGGCTGACCCGTTCGTCTTACCTGTCGTCCTGAGGTAAGCGTCACGCTTATCAGGTTGTCTGAAAATTTTCCGTTTGCTGCGGAAATTTCAGATGACCTGGTGGGCCGATTCTTTTTTTTCAAGCGAAACTGCCCACGTCCTTGGCAATCCATGCCATTTGGTCTTCTTTTCGCGTAGGTCATTTCCTAAGTTGTACTTCGGCACTCTACTCGGCCATGTCTCTCAGCGAGAATCCCCGGCCGCCCCTCCTGTAGAGAAACGCCGATGTTCAATCCAGTCAGCGAACCGTCATTTCGTCTGGATGTAGCAGGTCTGCCCGACTCCTTTGAGGTCCTGGCCTTTACCGGTAAAGAGGCCATCAGCGAGCCGTTCGTGTTCGACCTGGAACTGCTGATCGATGACCCGGTGCTTGACCTTGCCAGTTTGCTGTACCGCCCGGCCTCGTTGCATTTCGGACCAGACGGAAGCCACGTGCATGGACAATTGCATGAACTCGTCCAGCGTGATCATGCCTCGGGACCCCGGCTCTGCCAGGTGCGTCTGGGGCCAAAACTGGCTTGCCTGGCCCAGCGCTTCAGCCAACGAATTTTCAGCGCCCTTTCAGTGCCGCAAATCCTCGACCGGGTGCTCAAGGAGCACGGTATTACCGGCAAAGATCGACGCCTGGCGCTGAGCTGCGAATACCCGCCCCGGGATTTCTGCACGCAATATCGAGAGTCGGATCTGCAGTTTCTCCAGCGACTGTGCGCCCAGGAACGACTTCACTACCACTTCGAACACCGGGCCCGCGGGCACTGTGTGGTGTTTGGGGATGATCATCGGCATTTTCCAACCGGCGAACCTGCGGTATTGCGCAGCGAGGGCGATCGGCCGGCGGTGCGGCAGTTCGAACGTCTGCACTGTGGTGGGACAGCGGTGCAGAGTGCCGAATGCCGGACAGACCTGGCGACCTTGCGCAGCGGTCGGCTGATGCCGCTGTCCGGTCATCCGGTTGCCGAATGCAATCGCCTCTGGTTGCTGACCCACGTTGAGCATTGGGGCAGTCAGGATACGGCGAGGCCTTACCACAATCAGGCCCGTGCTCTGCAGTGGCCGACACCCTTCGCGCCGCCCTGTGTGACGGTCAAACCACAAATGCATAGCCTGCAACGGGCGTGGGTCGTCGAGGTCGATGAACCAGGCCCCGACCCGGCAAGGCCGGTACCGGTGCAGTTCGACTGGCTTTATCAGGGCGAAGGGGCTGCGCCCAGCCATTGCTGGTTACCCCTGGCCAGGCAACTGCAGGCATCGACGTTCTTGCCATTGCGGGAAGGGACTGAGCTGGTCGTGGGTTTTGTCGAGGGCGATCCCGATCAACCGCAGATAACCGGGCTGCTGCATGCGCCGGCAAAGGTCGAAGTGACGGACGCTGACACCCCCCARCCCGGCTGCACCCATGATGAGGGCCTGGAGCAATGGTTGCGGTCGGGGGAGCCATTGCTGGTGTTGTGCCTGCTGCCCGGCGGTGGCAGCTTCAACCATTGCGCACAGGCGTTGTGTACCTGTCGTCTGGCGACGCAGCTTGGCCAGAGCTCTGGAGCATGATCGCCACACGCAAGCCCGAGGCACCCCCGCAGTGGCTGTTGCTGGATGTACCGGGCACGCCGCAGGCGGGTGTCACACTTCGGCAGATGTTTGCGCAAGCCCGGTGGTCAGGGTTGTTCGAAGGTACGGAGTGGCATGCGCTGCATGAGCAGGGACCGGTCCTGGTCGATCTGCGTACCTGCCCGGCACTGGCCGACTTATGCATCGTCGACGGACAACGCTGGCCCGGATTGCTGATGGTCAGCGAGGCCAGCGCTGCGTCGTTGCTGACGCATTTGCAGCGCATGCTCACGGTCACGCTTGGCCTGCACCGGGCCCTTTTGAGCTACTACAACCCGATCACGGCGAGCTATTTCTTCGATGCCTGCGATGCCGTTGAGCTGAGTCGCTGGCTCGGGCCCATCAACCAGTTGCGCTGGTTCGGTGGCAGCTGGGCCGACCGCGCGACGGGATGTGAGGGCTGGCAGCGCTTGTCCAACCCGGGGCTGGCGGTCAGTCCGTTGGCAGTCGAGGAGAACCTCAGTGCCGGGCAACAGGAAAAACTGCAAACCTGCCTGCTCGAGCAGCAGGCCTGGCGCTGGAACCAATCCACCGGTGCCGATTTCTCCCGCCTGAGGGCCCATGTGCAAGAAGGGGTGGCGCTGGGTTTCAGCGAGCGCCCGGTGCTTGATGGCTGGATATGGCTGCGCTTGCAGTATCCCGACGCCGTGCCCGTGCAGCCGCTGCCGGGGCGGACTCAACAGGAGCGCCTCGATAGCCTGCGTCACTTGTGGCAGAGCGATCCACCCTGGTCATGAGGTTGCCCCGTTCAGTGAGTGCTGCCGGCGAACCAGCCATCGTGACGGCGCAGACGCCAGGCAATCACGCCAAGGGTCAGACTGCGCAGGAGCATGAACAACAAAAAGGTTATCCACAGGCCATGGTTGCCCCCGCCTTGCAGTGCCCAGCCGATAGGCAGCACCAGCGCCACGGTCAGCAGCATGCCGTTGCGCATTTCCCTGGCGCGGGTGGCGCCGATGAACAGGCCGTCGAGCAGGTAACTCCAGACGGCAATCAGCGGTAGTACGGCGAGGTAGGGCAAGTAGATGAACGCGGTGTCGCGTACGCTCTGAATGTTGGTCTGCATCTCGATGAATAGATGCCCGGCGCACAGAAACAGCGCAGCAAAGCCCAGGCTTGCCAGCAACGACCAGCCGCCGGCCACCACCAATGAGCGGCGCAGGGCATCGCGATTGCGGGCGCCAAGCGCATGCCCGCACAGGGCTTCCACGGCGTGGGCCAGGCCATCGAGGGCATGGGCGGTCAGCAGCAAGCCATTGAGCAGCAGGGCATTGGCCGCGACCGTGGCGTCGCCCAACCGCGCACCTTGCACCGTGATCAGGAAAAACACCGATTGCAGCGCCAGGCTACGGATGAAGATGTCGCGGTTGACCGCCAGCAATGGCCGCCAACTCTGCCACAGCGCCAATGCCGCCCAGGCGATATGCCCGGGGTAGGCGCGCAGGGCTTTGCGGGTCATCAGCAAACCGATCAGTGCCCCTGTCCACTCGGCAATCACCGAGGCCCGGGCGGCACCGACCACGCCCCACTCCAGGCCGAGGACGAACCACAGGTTCAGGGCAATGTTGACCAGGTTGGTGCTCAGCAAAATCGCCAGCGGCGCCCGGGCATTCTGGGTGCCGAGAAACCAGCCGACCAAGGCATRGCTGGCCAGCGCTGCGGGGAGTCCGAACAGACGGGTGTGGAAAAACTCGCGGGTCAGCTGATCGAGCTCAGCCGACGGTTGCATGAAGTGCAACGCCACCCCGCTCAATGGTACGCCCACCGCACCCAGGACCACGGCCAGGCCGATGGCGAGCAACAGGCCTTGCAACAGAATCTGCCGCAAGGCCGCACCATCCCCGCGCCCCGCCGCCTGGGCGGCGAACCCGGTGGAGCCCATGCGCAGAAAGCCCATGGCCCAGGCAAGGAAGGTGTACAGACTGGCCCCGACCGCGACGGCGCCGAGTTGATGGGCGTGGGGCAGGTGACCGATGACGGTGCTGTCGACCAGTGCCACCAGCRGTACTGAAATGTTCGAAAGAATCATCGGCGCGGCGAGTGCCCAGACCCGGCGATGGGTAGGGCGGTCGCGCCAGTCGGCGGTCAGGTTGGACATGCAGGCTCCTTGGGAGCAGGCATTGTAGCGGCACATTCCGGATATGCCGCGCTCCAATGTAGGAGCTGGCAAGCCGGCTCCTATAGGAATTGATGGTGTCAGTGGATGATCCAGCTGAGCAACCAAAGCCCCAACATCAACCAGATGATCCCCATGATGAACGACGCATTGAGAAAGGCGCGGATCGCCGACCACAGCAGTATCAGCCCGAGGATCAAGGTMACGATGCTGATGACCGAGGTATCCATGCCCAGCGCCTGGGACAGGCCTTCGACAAAATTACTGCTGGCGTTGCTCAACAGATTGAACAGCCCACTGAGGCCATCAATGATGAAGCGGATGATCGAGCCGAGTACCTGGCCGAGCCATTCGGAAAATCCTTCTACCTGCATGGAGTGAACGTCCTGATTAAAGAGAATTGAGTCTTGGGCTGTCGATCATGCTGCCGAGTTCCCACAAGCATAGAGGGTTGCGCAGGTGAGCATGCAACTTCTGCCCCTTGCCTTCACCTGTGATCCCCCCGAAGCTATACGCCTTCAGGAGAGCCCGATGAACCTTGTTGAACTGACCGAACGCCTGCACGCCATCCGTGACCGCAATGACTGGCGACAATTTCACAGCCCGAAAAACCTGGCCATGGCCGCGAGCGTGGAAATGTCCGAGCTGGTGGAGATTTTCCAGTGGCTTACCGAAGACCAGTCACGCCAGTTGCCGGCGGACAAACTCGCCCACGCCGGGCAGGAAGTCGGTGACATTGTGCTTTATCTGTTGCTGTTGTGCAGTGAGCTGGGCCTGGACATGGATGCCGTGGTGCGCAGCAAGCTGGCGGACAGCGAACGGAGGTTCAGCTGATGAGCGACCGTCATTTCGATCAACTGGCGACCCGTTTCGCCGAAAAAATCTACGGCGGTGCCAAAGGTGCGATCCGTCTGGCGGTGTTGCAGGCCGATCTGGCCGAAACCTTGCCCGACCGTCCGCTGCGCGTTCTGGACATCGGTGCCGGCCTTGGTCACATGTCGTTGTGGCTGGCCCAGCGCGGCCATCAGGTGACCCTCGCCGAGCCTGCCGAACCGATGCTCGAAGGCGCCCGCCAGCGTTTTGCCGAAGCCGGGCAGAGCGCCACATTCATTCAGGCACCCTGGCAGGAACTGCTCGGGCAGCTCACCGAACCCTACGATCTGGTGCTGTGCCACGCCGTGCTGGAATGGCTGGCCGAACCCCACGCCATCCTGCCGGTGYTGCATCAACTGACCAAGGCGGATGGCTGGCTGTCCCTGGCGTTCTACAACCGCGACGCGCTGATTTATCGCAACTTGCTCAAGGGCCATTTCCGCAAGATGCGCAAGAACGACATGGCCGGCGAAAAGCAGAGCCTGACCCCGCAGCAGCCCCTTGATCCGCGCGAGCTGGCGACGCAACTTGAAGGCCTGTGGAAGGTCGAAATACAGAGTGGCGTGCGAGTTTTTCACGATTACATGCCGGTGGAATTCCAGGCCCGTGCCGAACTGGTGGACCTGCTCGAAATGGAACTGGCCCACCGTCGCCATCCAAGCTTTGCCGGACTTGGGCGTTACTTGCACTGGATCTGTCGGCCTGTCTGATCGGAGCACGAAATGAAAAATCATTCAGGTGTACTGGTGTTCTGCCTGGGGCTGGCTGCCTGTCAGGGCAGCAACCCCTATGTGGCCACTTCCAACCCTTTGCCACCGGCGCCACCCCAGGCCGCCAATACTTTTGACCGCAGCGCTTACCCGGCAGCGCCGCGTGACTATGGACGTTATCGCAGTTGGGCCTGGCTCAACGGCCATCTGCCACCGGGCACTGCGTGGGCGGACTCGGCGCAGGTCGCCGAAGCGGTCAGCAMTGCGCTGGATCAGCGGGGTTTGCGTCCGCTGCATGACAATCGTCCGGCGGACCTGTTTGTCAGYGCCGACCTGCGGATGGAAACCCGCCTGCGTCAGGTTCGGGACGACTATTACGGCGGCGGTTATGGCGGCTACAACGGCTACGGTCCTGGATATGGCGGATACGCCACCGTGCCGATCATCCGTACCTATCAGGAACAGGTCGTGGTCGTGCAGGTGGACATGTTTGACGCCAAAAGTGGTCAACCGATTTGGAGCTCCAGCGCTGAAACCGGCAACCGGGGCCGCGAAAGCGAGCGCGCCGATGCGATACGGGAGGCTGTGGAAAAGGCGATGTCGGCGTATCCTCCTAGTTAGCTTCTTGTAGATAAGAAGCATTCCACAGGATCATGTCTTCAACCGGAGAATCATCATGTTCCGCCGTTTAGTTTTACTGGTAGTGGCCGCGCTGCTCAGTGCCTGCGCCGCCAACCAGGTCAATCATGACTTCGACGCCAGCCGCGACTTTGCTGCCTATCGCAGCTGGACCTGGAAAGAACCCGCCCTGCAATACCGTCCCGATGATCCACGGATCAAGAGCGACCTGACCGAACAGCGCGTCCGTCAGGCGGTTGCCGATCAACTGGATCAGCGCGGTCTGCGTCCGGCCGCCGCGGGTGCCAAGGGCGATTTGAATGTGCAGGCCTACCTGATTGTCGAAGAGCGGCAGCAACAGGTGACCACCAATTACGGCGGCGGCTGGGGTTACCCGTGGCATGGCTACTACGGCGCACCGATGTACAACGAAACCCGCAATGTCAGCTACAAAGTGGCGACCATCCAGATCGACCTGCTCGATGGCAAGGACGGCAAACTGGTGTGGCGCGGCAGTGACGAGCAGATGCTCAGCCGCACGCCGAACCCGACGGATCGTCGCGATGCCATCTGGCAAACGGTCACGCGGATATTGGCCAACTATCCACCGCACGCGTCCTAGAATCAGCCGGCCTCTCAACCCCTGTGCTCCCACAGGGGTTTTTTTGGATGGTGTACATATCCATTGCTGCGGTAACGGCGGCTTCCTTCTCTCGATGTGTTCGGCTKCGCCGAACGGCGCTGCGCGCCCACCCCCGRATGAACRCCTCCACTCAGCCTGCCGAGGGGGCGGGTGGATCAAGATCAAGAGCTGCAGGCGAGCTAACGCTCGGCCTGATGAGTGGTGAAGAGCAGTGGTGTACGCCGCTCTGCCTTTGCTCTTCTGTRGGAGCKAGCCTGCTCGCGATGGCGGCCTGMCAGCCGATCGAAATCTTTCGGATGTACTGAGTACCTGTGGGAGCGGGCTTGCTCGCGAAGACGGCCTGACAGCCGACCAATTTCTTTCGAATGTACCCAGCCCAACTGTGGGAGCGAGCTTGCTCGCGATGGCGGCCTGTCAGCCGACCAATCCTGTGTAGTTTTCCTCAAGTCCCGAGGAAACCTCCGACATGTTTTTCAGGTTGTCCGTCGGAAGTGCRATCTCTAGCCTTTGTCAGTCGCTGCAAATTCAGTGATCGGGTTTGGTCGCCCGGGTTTAGAATGGCGCACAGTGCCGCGCGAGCGGCATTTTTGTGCTTGCTTAATGGCGAGCTGTGCGTGGGAGGGCCTAGGCCCTGCCGGGTTTCCATTCCCTGGTCGACCAACCTGCGTACGGTTCGCCACCCTTCTGCTTGGTCGCAGTGATGGCGAACTGGCCCACGCCTGTGAATCACTGGCGTCGGCGAGTGTGATGGCGAGTGATTTCGCGGGGTTTCTGGAAGGCTCGCAGCGCAATACGATGCTGGGGATTGCGCATGTGATCATGCTGGGTGAGCTGGCGGTGAACCGGGCGCTGGACAATCTCGATCCGCAAGACTGACCACGCAGCTTTTGTGGCGAGGGAGCAAGCTCCCTCGCCACAGACATCGGCCTTGTCAGGCAACCGGCCGCCACTGCCCGACCATATGCTCCAGATCCCCGGCGCCCACCAACTGCAAATCCCCGCTCGGCCCTGGCGCACTGGCCAGCAACGTCACTTCACTGGGCAACCGTACCGGCTTCTTGAACTGCACCGCGATCTCGACATTTGCCGTCGGCAGGTGCCCGGCCAGCGCAGCCAGTGTGCGTGCCTTGTTCCACAGGCCATGGGCGATGGCGGTCGGGAAACCGAAGAGCCGGGCGCTGGCCGCGCTCAGGTGGATCGGGTTGTAGTCGCCGGACACCTTGGCGTATTGCCTGCCGATGTCCGGGGGCGCTTTCCAGTGCTCGATTTCGCTCAAGTCCAGGCTGGATGTCAGAGGTTCTTCGAGCGGTTCGCCCTCGAGTTTGACACCGCGACAGAGCATCCGGCTTTCTGCTTCCCACAACGGCCCCAACTGATCGTCGAGGCTGGTCAGCAGATCGAACGTCGCGCCTTTGGCGTGGGGTTGCAGGTTCTGCACTTGCACGCTGACGCACACCCGATTCACCCCGCCCATGGGGCGCAGTACACGAATGCGGTTGCTCAGGTGAATCAGGCCTAGCAGCGGAAACGGGAAGTTCCTTGCCGTGAGCAATTGCATCTGCAAGGCGAACCCGAGGATATGCGGATAGGTCGGCGGCAGCAGGCCGCTGTCGGCGAAACCACAGACCTTGCGATAAGCCGCCAGGCGCTTGGGATCGACTTCTACCCAGCAACGCAAACCCGAATCCGGCAGGCGGGTGCCAGTGATTTTTCGCCGTGTCGCCGCTCGTGCGTATGACCCCGGCAGGCTCGGTTCGCGATTGAGTGTGTGCCAGTCGGTGATCATGTCTAAGCCCCCAGAGCGCTTTGCCCACACACGCGCAACGCTTGCCCGGTGAACGCGCCGGTGCCCGGTTGCGCGAGCCAGGCCACGGCTTCGGCGACGTCTTGTGGCAAGCCGCCCTGGCCAAGCGAACTCATGCGCCGTCCGGCTTCGCGCAGGCCGAAGGGAATGTGCGCGGTCATTTGCGTTTCGATGAAGCCCGGCGCCACGG
>NZ_JBGCUL010000153.1:0-7732 GCF_054177685.1 Pseudomonas sp. P5_A2_2 | reverse complement strand
AAGCAAGTGGTTGCGCACTTGCTGTGCACTCATTTCGGGGTACAGGCTCTGGACTGCCGCCAACGCGCCACTGACCAATGCGGCGGCGGGGGACGTACCGGCAGTCTGGACGTATTTGCCGTCCTTGCCAGTGGTCAGCAATCCCTGGTCTGCGCCCGAGTCCCCACCAGGAACGGCGATGCACCAGGCCGTTGCGACACCACAATAATTAGATTTGCCATTGATGGCACTGCCATCGTTTTTCAATGCAACTACGGCGATCCAGCCCTTTTCCAACTCAGGGATGGCAAGGGGTAAACCCGGCTCTGCAAGAGGCTCTCGTTTGAGTTCATTACCGGTCGGAAACACAAATACCGCGCCTTGCTGAACCAGTTTTCGCGCGCTCGTCAGCGACTCGGGCATGACCTGTTTGTAACGTGCTTCGGTGATTTCCGTTGCTGGAATGGCATTGGCCCACGAGTTGTTGAATATGCGCGCACCGAGATCGAACCCGGCTTGCCAGGAACGGGAAATTTCACTGTCGAAGAAGAAGGGTTCGTTGTCGTCACCGAAACGGTAGGGGATCAGTTGAGCGTTGAACGCAACGCCGTGCATACCCCGGTCGTCTTTGTTGGCGGCCAGAATGCCGGCCATTTGAGTGCCGTGGCCAACGCGATCATGGGTGCCGGGACGATTCTCGACATAGTCAAAACCGGGGTCGCGGACCCTGCCTTGAAATTCTGGCAGTTCGGCGTTCAGGCCCGAGTCAATCAATGCGACTGGTACGCCTTGGCCGGTGCCGCCACGTGCGTACAGGCGTGATGCCTGGATGACCGCCAACCCCTTTTGAGCGTGATACTCGGCTGTTTCGAATGTGCCTGGTTTGATTGCGGGCTTTTCGGGCGTGGTCAGACATCCACTGAGCAGCAGCGGCACTGGCAGCAACAGAGCAAATGGAAAAACAGTTCGTTGAAACATGATCGGTCCTTCGGCAGGGGCCGCGCACATCAGGCCTCCTGTTGTCATGAAGACTTCGCGCAGCGTTACGGGTGTGGGGGTGAACCATACCTGTGGGGGGAGACGGGGCGTCAGGTGGCAAAGTGCTCTGTGTGTTTCATTCTGTGGCGTCAGCAGGGCGTGTTGAGGCTGTATCATCCCGTATCGTTTATGCCCCGACCTTTTCTCGATTCGCTGCGATCACCGACTAGTCTTTTGGCTTTGCAGCGGTCAACGGAGTGACAGCTTATGCACAACACCCTGGAACAGGTTTTCGGTTATCCACAATTTCGACCCGGTCAGGAGGCGGCTGTCAGTGCCGTGCTGGCCGGGCGTTCGGCGGCGGCGATTTTCCCCACCGGTTCCGGCAAATCCCTTTGCTACCAATTGCCGGCGCTGTTGCTGCCGCACTTGACGCTGGTGGTCTCGCCGTTGCTGGCGTTGATGCAGGATCAGTTGGCGTTCCTGCAGCGCCACGGCATCTCGGCCGGCAGTATCGATTCGGCCCAGAGCCGCGATGACGCCAGTGATGTCATGGCCCGTGCCAGGTCCGGCGAGTTGAAGATTCTGATGATCTCGGTGGAGCGCCTGAAGAACGAGCGCTTCCGGCATTTTCTGCAGCAGGTGCCGATCTCGCTACTGGTGGTGGACGAGGCGCATTGCATTTCCGAATGGGGTCATAACTTTCGCCCGGACTACCTCAAGCTTCCCGACTATCAACGCCAGTTCAACATCCCGCAGGTGCTGCTGCTGACCGCAACGGCGACGCCCAAGGTGATCGTCGACATGCAGGCGAAATTCGCCATCGCCGCCGAGGATGTGGTGACCACCGGTTTCTATCGCCCGAACCTGAATTTGCTGGTGGAGCCTGTTCGCGGAGCGGACAAGCGCAGGCGCCTGGTCGAATGGATGAGCCAGCGTCCGGACCAGCCGGGCATCGTCTATGTCACCTTGCAGAAAACCGCCGAGCACATCGCTGAACACCTGAACCGCAACGGCATTCAGGCCGAGGCTTATCACGCCGGGTTGCCCCATGAGCAACGGGAAGCGATCCAGCGCCGCTTCATGGGCGGGCAGTCCAATTGCATCGTCGCCACCATCGCCTTTGGCATGGGCATCGACAAGAGTGACATCCGCAACGTGGTGCATTTCGACCTGCCAAAATCCATCGAAAACTACAGCCAGGAAATCGGCCGCGCCGGGCGTGACGGGCAGCCGTCGGACTGCCTGGTGTTGGCCAACCGCGACAGCCTCAACGTGCTGGAGAATTTCGTCTACGGCGACACGCCCGAGCTGGATGGCATCCGTTGCGTGCTTGACGAGATGCATGCCGCAGCACCCGAAGGCCAGTGGGAGTTTCTGCTGGGACCGCAGGCCGATCAGAGCAATATTCGCCAGTTGCCGCTCAAGACCTTGCTGGTGCAACTCGAATTGCGCGGGTTGATCGCCCCACGCTACGCGTACTACGCCGAGTACCGTTTCAAGTATTTGCTTGAGCCCGAGGCGCTATTGGCGCGTTTCGAGGGCGAGCGCAGGGATTTTGTCGCTGCGATCATCCAGACTTCCAGCCGTGCCCGGACCTGGGCCACGGTGAATTTCGAGGCGTTGTACGAGCAGCACCAGGCCGAGCGCAGTCGGGTGGTCAAGGCGCTGGATTACTTCCAGGAGAAGGGCTGGGTGGAGCTCGAAAGCAAGCAGATGACCGAGGTCTACAGCGTGCTGCAAAGCGGGTTCGACAACGTCGCGTTGAGCGAGGAGCTGCACGGTTATTTCACTCGGCATGAGCACACCGAAGTCGCGCGGATTCACGCGATGCTGGATCTGTTCGCTACCGACCGATGCCTGGGTTATCGCCTGGCCGAGTATTTCGGTGACCACAATGCACCGCAGCAATGTGGACATTGTTCGGTATGTCACGGGCAAGTGACGCGGTTGCCTGCACCACCGGAGTTGCCGGCGCTTGTGGATAAAAATTTCGAGGCGCTGTGTGGCGATTTTATCCACAGGCACGAGCAGCACACGGGCAATGTGCCCTCGGCTGAACGCGTGACACGGTTTCTGTGCGGGATCAGTGTACCGCTGTTCACCAAACTCAAGGCCAGGACGATTTCGGGGTTTGCGGCGCTGGAAGATTATCCGTATGCCGGGGTACGCAGTTGGGCCGAGCGGAATCTTGCCGGCTGAACCAAAACCCTGTGGCAGCGAGCTTGCTCCGGGCGGCGTTCCGACGATGGCGATTTGTCAGTCACTATCACTGTTGAATATACCGACCTCATCGCGGGCAAGCCCCACACAGGGATTTGCGGTGTATTCAAAGGGGCTGCATCCATCCGCTGAATGTTGCTCATCACAGGAATAAATTTCAAAAAAACCCAGTGGCTGACTATGGTGATGGCTGTCTTCGGATCGCCAACAAGAGAACAAAACATGAGCCAGACTCCGTTGAATATTCAGCGAGCCGCCGTCATCGGTGCGGGCACCATGGGCCGTGGCATTGTCATGTGCCTGGCCAACGCCGGAGTGGCCGTGCAGTGGCTCGACAATAACCCGCAGATGCTGGAGCAGGCGCTGGTCACCGTGGCGGACACCTATGCCCACAACGTGCGCCAGGGCCGCATTGACCAGAGCGAAGCCGATGCCCGTGTGGCGCGCGTTACGGCGGCAGAGGGTTATACGGCCGTCCGCGAGGTCGACCTGGTCATCGAAGCGGTGTACGAAAACCTTGAGCTCAAGCAGAAAATCTTCCGCGAGCTCGATGGCCTGCTCAAACCTGAAGCGATTCTGGCGAGCAATACTTCGGCGCTGGACATCGACGCCATTGCTGCGGTTACGGGTCGCCCGCAGCAGGTCTTGGGCCTGCACTTTTTCAGTCCGGCGCACATCATGAAGCTGCTGGAAATCGTCCGTGGCGCGCAGACTGCACCGGCAGTTCTCGACGCAGCATTGGCGCTCGGCCAGCGCATGGGCAAGGTCAGTGTGGTGGCGGGCAATTGCGACGGCTTCATTGGCAACCGCATGCTCAATACCTACGTGTTGGAGGCGCGCAAAATGCTGCTGGAGGGGGCTTACCCCTATCAGGTGGATGCGGCACTGCAAGGGTTTGGTTTCGCCATGGGGCCGTTCCGCATGTTCGACGTGGTGGGTGTCGACCTGCAGTGGCGCGCCCGGCAACTGTCCGGTGTCGGGCAGGATGCGCCGGAGGTTCAGGTGGATAACCGACTGTGCGAAATGCAGCGTTTTGGCCAGAAGAGTGGCAATGGCTATTACCACTATGAGCMGGGCAGTCGCCAGGCCGAACACGATCCACAGGTGGATGCGCTGGTGCTGGAAGTCAGCGAAAGGCTGGGGTTCCATCGTCGCGAGATCGGCCCGGAGGAGATTCTGGAGCGCTGTTTACTGGCATTGGTCAACGAGGGCGCGAAGATCCTGCAGGAAGGCATCGCCGGATCGGCTCACGACATCGATCTGGTCTACCTCTATGGTTACGGATTCCCGGCGGACAAGGGCGGGCCGATGGCCTGGGCGGATCAGCAGGGACTGGCGGACATTCATCGGCGCTTGATGGACCTTGAGACGCGTCAGGGCGATCACTGGCAACCGGCACGGGTGATTGGCGAGCTGGCGGCGGCTGGCAAGGGCTTTGCTGACAAGTGATGGATGCGGCGCCTGTGAGGGCGCCTTCGCGAGCAGGCTCGCTCCTACAGGTGATCGGCGTTGAAGACAGCTAGTGTGTCTGGTCGAGATCCAATGTGGGAGCGAGCCTGCTCGCGATGAATACAACGCGGTTTTCGCCTTAGACTGGCGAACCCACTCAGGAATCAACGCCAATGCCCCAACGCACCGACTACCCGCACTTCCAACCCATCACCACCCGCTGGCACGACAATGACGCCTACGGTCACGTCAACAACGTCACCTATTACAGCTTCTTCGATACGGCAGTGAACACCTACCTGATCGAAGTCGGCGGCCTGGATATCCATGACGGTGAAGTGGTGGGGTTCGTGGTGAGCTCGGCCTGTGATTACTTTGCTTCCCTTGCCTTCCCGGACCGCATCGAGATCGGTCTGCGGGTGGGCAAGCTGGGCAACAGTTCGGTGCAATACGAACTGGCCGTGTTCAAGCAAGGGGAAAACGAAGCCTGCGCGGCGGGGCGCTTCGTGCATGTGTTTGTCGATCGTGCGTCGAATCAACCCGTGGCGATTCCTGCAGGGTTGCGCGGGGCGCTGGAGCGTCTGGCGGTTCAGTAAGGAAAAAAATCGCAGCCCTTGGGCTGCGATTTTTGATGTACCAGTTATAGCGAGGCGATGGATGCCTTAGTCGTCGTCGTGCCAGCGATGCTTGCGGTGGCCATAGGCATGGCCGTGGTGACGGTGGCCGCCACGGTAGTAACGACGATCGTCATAGTCACGATAGGAACGACGACCGCCGTCTTCATCATCGTACTCTTTGCCCATGTGGTTACCCAGCGCGCCACCGGCACCGCCGCCTGCTGCGGCGCCGATCAGACTGCCGGTGGTGCCGCCCATGCTGCGGCCGACCACGTTACCGCCTGCTGCGCCCAACGCACCGCCAAGGGCTGCTTCGCCACGACTGTGTTTGTTTGCGCCGACGGCGCTACCACCCGCGCCACCCAGGGCCGCGCCGATGGTGGAACCTGTACTGCCGCCTAACGACTGACCGACGACCGAGCCTAGAACCCCGCCCAATGCGCCGCCTACACCGGCTTCGGTGGTGCCGCCAGCAGACGCGATACCGCTGACCAGGCCAAGGGACAACAAGAGAATCGAGGAGAACTTCATGGAGGAACCTCAAGGGGATGACGGCGCGATCCTGAGGCTCTGGAATGGGCGTGACAATCGAAATCCGACGAATAACACGACCTGTATACAATATTGCAAGTTACTGTTTTTCGGGCGGAACTTAACGTTTTTTTGCCGGTCTTTTACTACTTCGCAAAGGCCGTTTTCATGAGACAACGGCCTTTTTTGTGGGCGCTTGAAAAGTATTTCATCAGTGCTGGTCTGTATGTTGAAGCTTCCGACGCCATCGCGAGCAAGCTCGCTCCCACAATGGATCCTGGTCGAACACAAATGCTGTGCTCACAGAAGATCAAATGTGGGAGCGAGCTTGCTCGCGATGGGGTCAGTTCAGACAACGTGTTACGCAGACCTGGCCATGATCAACCCGGTCTCACTCGCCGCTTTCAACTGGATCGCCACAAACTTCGATGTTGGCGTATGGCTCCCATCGCCGATGCTTTCCAGCGGCACCAACGGGTTCACTTCCGGGTAGTAGGCCGCCGCTTGCCCGGCCGGGATATCAAACGCCAGCAGCGTGAAGCCTTTTACCCGACGCTCAACACCATCGTCCCAGAGTGAAACGATGTCCGCCTTCTGCCCCGGCTTGAAGCCCAGGCGGATGATGTCGGCTTCGTTGACGAACAACACGTCACGCTGTCCCTTCACGCCGCGATAACGGTCGTTGAGACCATAGATAGTGGTGTTGTACTGATCGTGGGAACGCATTGATTGCATGATCAGATCCGGCAGCACCCCGGTGGCGCGGGTGCGTTCGTGCACCAGATCCTCGGGCAGGAGGTTTGGCTTGAAATTGGCCCGGCCCGACGCAGTGCTCCACTTGCGCGCACCGGCACTGTTGCCCAGGTAGAAACCGCCCGGATTCTTGACCTTCTCATTGAAGCCCTTGAAGCCTGGAATGGTCTCGGCGATCAGCTCACGGATGCGACGGTAATCGGCCACCAGCCAGTTCCAGTCCACTGGGTGGCTGCCCAGGGTCGCGGCGGCGATGCCGGCCAGGATCGCCGGTTCCGAGCGCATCTGGTTCGACAGCGGCTGCAGTTGACCATTGGAGGCGTGGACCATGCTGAACGAATCTTCGACGGTCACCGCTTGCGGGCCTTCGGCCTGGATATCGATGTCGGTGCGGCCCAGGCACGGCAGGATCAGCGCATCCTTGCCGTGGGTCAAATGGCTGCGGTTGAGCTTGGTGCTGATCTGCACGGTCAGGTCGCAGTTCTGCAGGGCCTGGAACGTGCGTTGGCTGTCCGGCGTGGCTTGAGCGAAATTGCCGCCCAGACCGATAAAGACTTTCGCCCGGCCTTCAGCCATCGCATGTATCGCCTCGACCACGTTGTGGCCGTTGTGGCGCGGCACCTTGAACTGGAAGCGACGCTCCAAGGCATCGAGGAACGCCACTGGCGGACACTCGTTGATGCCCATGGTGCGGTCGCCCTGCACGTTGCTGTGACCACGCACCGGACATAGACCGGCACCGGGCCGGCCGACGTTGCCGCGCAGCAGCATCAGGTTGGCGATTTCCTGGATGGTCGCCACCGAATGGCGGTGCTGGGTGATGCCCATGGCCCAGCACATGATGACGTTCTTGCCCTTGGCGTACATGCGCGCCGCTTGTTCGATCTCCACCAGCGTCAGGCCCGACTGCTCGACGATTTGCTCCCACGGGGTGTCGTCGATGGCCGCCAGGTACTCCAGCACATTGGCGCTGTGCTCATTGAGGAAGTCGTGGTCGAAAACCGCCGGAGCACCGGTTTTCTGTGCGTCGCGTTCCCACAGCAAGAGAAATTTCGCCATGCCACGCATGATCGCCATGTCGCCGCCAAGGGCCGGGCGGAAGAATGCGGTGTTGGTTGGCTTGTCGCCGTTGGTGAGCATTTCGATCGCATGCTGCGGGTGCTGGAAACGTTCCAGGCCACGCTCCTTGAGCGGGTTGATGC
>NZ_JBGCUL010000152.1:0-7742 GCF_054177685.1 Pseudomonas sp. P5_A2_2 | reverse complement strand
GCTGATAAGCGCTCCATGCCCGACAGATGTTGAGCGATGAGTTGATGCAGGGTTTCGCTGGCGCAATCCAGCGGCTGCGCGAGCACRCAAGCGTCGAACAGCAGTCCGGTGTGCGCTGCAGAGAAGGTCGGTGTGATGCCCAGCACCTGCCGATAGACGAACTCGTCAGCAAGGGGCGCATGACGGAGCATTACCGCCTCGGGATGCCATTGATCCCCGGCCAAGGTCCGCATCAGTTGCATACCGACACCACACGCCAGTTCTTCTGCTTGAGGCAATCCGTCAATCGCCACCTCATCGGCCCGGTAACCAAGCAACGCAACGCCGTCGACCACCTCCAGGTCGATGTGTGCCGCGCCATTGTAGTACGCGAAATTGGCGCGCAGCTCGAGCAAGGCATCGCCGATGGTTCGGGTGTTGTGAATCAGGAAAAAAATATCACCGAAGACGTCGATCCCTTGATAGAGCCCAAATTCCAGGCCGAACAACGGGTTATTCGAACGCTGTTGGCACAGCTCCAGCAAGCCGCAATAGTGCTGGAAGGACAGGATATCTTCCGGGCGCTGCAGCGAAGCCACAGGCAGAGAAGCCCTACGCAGCATCTGGCTCGGGTCCAGGCCCTGATGGCGGGCGAATTGATCGAATCTCGCCAGGCTGAGTGCACGAATGAACGGATTGGAGGCCATGTTATTTACCGATGAGTTTGCTGCATGCGCTGCTTCCACTTTTGCGGGCTGATGCCATTCCAGCGAGTGAAAGCCCGGGAAAATGTGCTCAGGTCGGCGTAACCCAACAGACTTGCCAGTTGCGTCAGACTGATCGACAAATCGCAGAGGTAACGCGCGGCCATTGCCTGGCGGGTGTCGTCCAGCAGTTCCTGAAATCTTGTGCCTTGTGCCCGAAGATAGCGTTGCAAGGTGCGCGGGCTGATCATCATGTGCTCGGCCATCTGGCGAAGCGTGACCGGGCCATTGGCAAGCTCGTTGCGCAGCAGTTTTTGCACGTAAGACGGCAATTCTTGCAGCGTCACGCGGGCCAGCTCATTGATGTGTTGCTGGGCTAATTGCTGACACCTGACGTCAATCGCTCCCAGAGGTATCGCCAGCAGTGACTCATCAAATACCCAGGCGTTGACGGGGCAGTCAAAGCGCGGCGGTACACCCAGCAGCGCGCGATAAGTACTGCGGTTTGCCGGGGCACAATGGCGCAACATCAGACCTCGCGGCTTCCAGGCCTGCCCCAACAGTTCCCGGAGCAGACAAGCGGCAATTGCCATCGCCAACTCCACCGTCTGGCGTACCGTGATCACCGCTCCATCGGTGATTTCATACAGGAGCAGGGCGTTGCCAGCCTGACGTTCAAGGCGCACTTGCGCGCCGTCGCTATGAACATGGAAATAGCGGGTCAGTAGATTCAGCGCTTCGCCCACGTTGCCGGAGCAGCGCATGGCATAGAGCAGGGTGCCGAGACTTTGCGTGCCCTGGCGTAAGCCGAACTGCAAGCCGAACAAGGGATTGTTCGAACGCATCGCACACAACTCGATCAAGGCATTGAACTGGGCGCCGGAAAGTTGCGCATCCAGCAGGTCTACAGGCAGATGAACCTCAGCCAGCGCCGAATCCGGATCGATGCCCTGACTGACAGCGAACTCCTTGAACCCTAACAGAGCAGTACCACGGACAGTGGACATCATCTCGATCCCCCGAATGAAGCACAGCCTGTGGCCAAGGGAGCACTGGCACGATTTGCAAAATCTCTGGCGCGATCTGCAAAGCTTTCACCCTGGTCCCGAGACCAGACTTGAGACACCAATAACAAAAGACCTGCGTTCGGCTCAAGGCTGGACGATGGAGGTATTCGATGCGTCGGTTCCTGTTCGCTTTCCTGGTGGTCGCGCTGATTTCGGGTGCGCTTTATTTTCAGACTCGGCCCGCTAACCACACTGTTGTTTATCATTCCAATCACCCACCGGTTGCCAGCATCAGCGATGCCTTCACGCATTTCTGAGGACTAAAGCGTTCTTTCCTGTACAGACGAGTGCTTGCGGAACTCGCCGCCAGACAGGGCTCCATGCAGGAACATCTGCTCAAGCGTTCGTGCCGAATCAGCATTGGCGGCACGCCCGCGCTGTTCGGCATCCACCAGGCCGTAGACCAGAGTGATGAATAGCTCGGTAAAAATGGCCGCGGTGATGTCGATGCGAAACACCCCTTTTTGCTGGCCTCGCAGGAAGAATCCATCCAGCGCCTCCAGGTAAAACTGCCAGCGTGTGTCACCCCGTTCGAAGTCAAGGAAGTCAGGGCGGTATTGCGCCATCAGAAAGGCCAGCAACTCGCGATGGGCGAGGTGTTCCCGGATCAGTCGACGCAGTGCGTCCATTGTTTCCAGATGCTGTAGGCCGGCGCTCTTGATAATCAAATTGAGCGTGCCCTCGGCGTACTCCTCCAGTCGCTGCCCCAGGTTTTCCCGTGTTCCGCAGTAGCGGTGCAGGGTCGCCTTGCTCACGCCTGCCAATTGTGCCAGCTCCTTCATCGTCGCTCGCGGCCGGCTGACGACGGCCACAGTAAGCGTCTTGAGCAGGTGTTCATCATGGGAAATCGGGTTCATCACCAAGCCTCAAGCGACGTTCATAGAAGGTTAATTATCATCTCATATGAGACATATTTGACTCATTAGGGTTTAGAAAGTAGCATCCGCACCAAATTCAATCAAGCCTCGGGTGAGTTATGGGCAATTTGCGTGCAGTAGGGATGGCGGGCTCGCTGGCAGCAGCCATTGTGCTGGCCGGATGTGGGCCGGCGAATGAACAAGCGAGCATGGCCGAAGTGGCGCGCCCGGTAGAAGTTTTGGCGGTGAAGACTGAGCCTTTGGCGCTGACTACGGAGCTGCCGGGCAGGGTCGAACCGATGCGGGTCGCAGAGGTGCGCGCACGGGTACCCGGCATCGTGATGCAAAAGCGCTTTGAAGAAGGTGCTGACGTTAAAGCCGGCGACCTGCTGTTTCAGATCGACCCAGCACCGCTCAAAGCTGCTTTATCGCGCGCCGAAGGTGAGTTGGCCCGCACCCAGTCTGTCGTGCTTGAGGCTCAGGCGAGGGTCAAACGCTATGAGCCGCTGGTGAAAATCGAGGCGGTCAGCCAACAGGATTTCGACAGTGCCACGGCAGACCTGCGCAGCGCTCAGGCGGCAACCCGTTCGGCCCAGGCCGATCTGCAAAGCGCCCGGCTGAACCTCGATTATGCCTCGGTGACTGCGCCGATTTCCGGCCGCGTCGGCCGTGCGTTGGTAACCGAAGGCGCGCTGGTAGGCCAGGGTGAAGCGACGTTGATGGCGCGAATTCAGCAACTTGATCCGGTCTATGTCGATTTCACCCAGTCGGCCGCTGATGCACTGCGTCTGCGCGAATTGCTCAAGGGCGGAAAACTCTCCGCCGACGACAACAAGGAGCTGTCGATTCGAGTCGACGGCACCGCTTACGAGCGCCAGGGCGCGCTGATGTTTACCGATGTCGCGGTAGATCGTGGCACTGGCCAGGTGTCGTTGCGCGGCAAGTTTGCCAATACCGACAGCGTCCTGTTGCCGGGCATGTTTGTGCGGGTACGCACACCACAAGGCACTGACAACCAGGCCATTCTCGTACCGCAACGCTCGGTGCAACGCGGCAGCGATGGCGCCGCCCAGGTGATGGTGGTCGGCGCAGACGACCGGGTCGAATCACGCAATGTGGTCACCGGTGCCATGCAGGGTTCGCGCTGGCAGATCAGTGAAGGATTGAAGGCGGGCGATCAGGTGATCGTCGGCGGACTTACCGGTCTGCAACCTGGGGTCAAGGTCGCACCTGGTCAGTCCCACGCCCAGGCTCAGTCGCCTGAGTCGAAACAGTAAGGGCGCAGTCGCCGCGAGGATTTTCCGATGTCTCAGTTTTTCATCAAACGCCCGAACTTTGCCTGGGTGGTGGCGTTGTTCATCTCCCTGGCCGGCCTGCTGGTCATCCCGATGCTGCCGGTGGCGCAGTATCCCAACGTTGCGCCACCGCAGATCAAGGTGACGGCGACCTATCCCGGTGCCTCGGCGAAAGTGCTGGTGGACTCGGTCACCAGCGTGATTGAGGAGTCGCTCAATGGTGCCAAGGACCTTCTCTATTTCGAGTCGACCAACAACTCCAACGGCATTGCCGAGATTGTGGTTACGTTCCAGCCCGGCACTGATCCGCAGCTCGCCCAGGTTGACGTGCAAAACCGCCTGAAAAAGGCTGAAGCACGCATGCCACCAGCCGTGCTCACCCAAGGGCTGGAGGTGGAGCAGACCAGTGCCGGTTTCCTGTTGATCTATACGCTCAACTACAAGGAAGGCACCCAGCACAGCGATACGACAGCTCTGGGTGACTATGCCGCGCGCAACATCAACAACGAACTGCGCCGGGTGCCGGGCGTCGGCAAGCTGCAATTCTTCTCCTCTGAAGCAGCCATGCGCGTCTGGATCGACCCGCAGAAACTTGTGGGTTACGGGCTGTCCATCGACGACGTGAGCACAGCCATCCGCGGGCAGAACGTGCAAGTGCCGGCCGGCAGTTTCGGCAGTACACCGACCAGCAGCCAGCAGGAACTGACTGCCACGCTGGCGGTGAAAGGTACTCTGGATAATCCGGAGGAATTCGCACGCATCGTTCTGCGCGCCAACGAGGACGGCTCGACGGTCAAACTGGCGGATGTCGCCCGCGTGGAAGTCGGCCAGGAGAGTTACAACTTCAACTCGCGTCTGAACGGCAGACCGGCGGTGGCCGCAGCGATCCAGTTATCTCCCGGCGCCAACGCGATCCAGACAGCGACGGCAGTCAAGGAACGCCTGGCCGAACTGTCGGCGTACTTCCCGGACGATGTGGAATATTCCGTGCCCTATGACACTTCGCGTTTCGTCGATGTCGCTATCGAGAAGGTGATCCATACCTTGATCGAGGCGATGGTGCTGGTATTCCTGGTGATGTTCCTGTTCCTGCAGAACATCCGCTACACGTTGATCCCGTCGATTGTGGTGCCGGTGTGTCTGCTGGGCACGCTGCTGATGATGTACCTGCTGGGCTTCTCGGTGAACATGATGACCATGTTCGGCATGGTGCTCGCGATCGGCATTCTCGTGGACGACGCTATCGTAGTGGTGGAGAACGTTGAACGAATCATGGCCGAGGAGGGGCTGTCACCGGTCGACGCCACGGTCAAAGCGATGGGGCAAGTATCGGGAGCGATCATCGGCATCACCCTGGTGCTGTCGGCGGTGTTCATGCCACTGGCGTTCATGTCCGGCTCGGTGGGTGTGATCTACCAGCAGTTCTCGGTGTCGCTGGCGGTGTCGATTCTGTTCTCGGGCTTCCTGGCGCTGACGTTCACCCCGGCACTGTGTGCCACGCTGCTCAAGCCGATTCCTCAGGGACACCATGAGAAACGCGGTTTCTTCGGCGCTTTCAACCGTGGCTTCGCCCGGCTCACCGAGCGTTACTCGATCCTGAACAACGGGCTGGTGTCGCGTGCCGGCCGGATGATGCTGGTGTACGTGGGCATCATCGCGATGCTCGGTTACTTCTATCTGCGCTTGCCGGAGTCGTTTGTGCCCGTGGAGGACCAGGGCTACATGATCGTCGACGTCCAGTTGCCGCCGGGCGCGACCCGTACCCGTACCGAAGCCACCGGTGAACAACTGGAGCGGTTCCTCGCTTCCCGTGAAGCGGTTGCCTCGACGTTCCTGGTGTCGGGCTTCAGTTTTTCCGGGATGGGCGATAACGCAGCGCTGGCATTCCCGGTGTTCAAGGACTGGTCGCTGCGTGGTGAAGATCAATCGGCCATGGCGGAAGTCATGGCGCTGAACGAGCAATTTGCCGTGACTAACGACGGCGCAGTGATGGCGGTGCCTCCGCCTCCGATTGATGGCCTGGGCAACTCCGGTGGTTTTGCACTCCGCCTGCAGGATCGCGCCGGCCTGGGCCGCGAAGCATTGATCGCAGCCCGCGACCAGTTGCTCGGGCAGGCCAACGGCAACCCGAAAATCCTCTACGCAATGATGGAAGGCCTGGCCGAGTCGCCGCAATTGCGGGTGGAGATCGACCGTGACAAGGCCCGTACCTTGGGCGTGAGTTTCGAGTCGATCAGCAGTGCATTGTCAGCCGCGTTCGGATCGGAGGTGATCAACGACTTCACCAACGCTGGCCGTCAGCAGCGTGTGGTGGTGCAGGCCGAGCAAGGCGACCGGATGACCCCGGAAAGCGTGCTCAAACTGTACGTGCACAACAGCGCGGGCAATCTGGTGCCGCTCAGCGCCTTCGTCACCACCCATTGGGAAGAAGGCCCGGTGCAACTGGTGCGCTACAACGGTTATCCGTCGATCCGGATCGTCGGTGACGCCGGGCCGGGATACAGCACCGGTGAAGCCATGGCGGAAATCGAGCGAATCGCTGCACAATTGCCGGCGGGGTTCAGCTACGAGTGGAGCGGCCTGTCGTATCAGGAAAAGGTCTCCAGCGGTCAGGCGACGCAACTGTTCGCGCTCGCGATCCTCGTGGTGTTCCTGTTGCTGGTCGCGCTTTATGAGAGTTGGGCAATTCCCCTGACCGTGATGCTGATTGTGCCGATCGGTGCCATCGGTGCGGTACTCGCGGTAATGGTCGCCGGCATGCCCAACGACGTGTATTTCAAGGTGGGGCTGATCACCATCATCGGTCTGGCGGCGAAGAACGCGATCCTCATCGTCGAGTTCGCCAAAGAGCTGTGGGAGAAAGGTTATAGCCTGCGCGACGCTGCCATCGAGGCCGCACGTCTGCGCTTTCGGCCGATTGTCATGACCTCCATGGCTTTCATCCTCGGCGTCGTGCCGCTGGCGTTGGCAACCGGGGCAGGGGCTGCGAGTCAGCGTGCAATCGGTACCGGGGTGATCGGCGGCATGCTAAGCGCGACTTTGCTGGGTGTGCTGTTCGTACCGATCTGTTTTGTCTGGGTGCTGTCGATGCTGCGCAGTAAACCGGCACCCATTGAACAACCCGCTTTGACTCAGGAGTGACACATGCGTATTTCAGCTTTTTCTACGCTGGTGATCGCCATGCTGCTGGGCGGTTGCTCACTGGCGCCCACCTATGAGCGGCCCGTTGCGCAGGTTGCGGATAACTGGGCGGGTGAGTCGACGAAGCAGGGCAGTCCGATCAACCAACTGGTGTGGCAGACGTTTATCGTCGATCCCGACCTGCGCCGCCTGGTGGTGATCGCTCTGGATAACAACCGCTCATTGCGCCAGACGCTTCTGGATATCGAGCAGGCCCGGGCGCAATACCGCATCCAGCGAGCCGACCGGGTACCGGGGTTGAATGGCAACGCAGCGGGCAATCGCCAGCGCTTGCCGGCGGATCTGGCCGACAACGGCCGGGCGGGCGTTGCCAGCGACTATCAGGTCGGCCTGTCGCTGCCTGAATACGAGCTGGATCTGTTCGGCCGGGTGAAGAGCCTCAGTGACTCCGCGTTGCAAGAGTACCTGGCCACCGAAGACGCCGCCCGCGCCGCGCAGATCGCACTGATCGCCGAGGTCAGCCAGGCGTATCTGGTTCACGATGGCGCCCAGCGTCGCCTGGATCTGACCCAACAAACCCTGATCAGCCGCGAGTACTCGTTCGCCCTGATCAGCCAGCGCCGTTCGAACGGCACGGCGACTGCACTGGACTACCAGGAAGCGTTGGGGTTGGTGGAGCAATCGCGCGCAGAACAGGAA
>NZ_JBGCUL010000151.1:0-7767 GCF_054177685.1 Pseudomonas sp. P5_A2_2 | reverse complement strand
ATGTTGACTGATGCACCGCCATCGCGAGCAAGCTCGCTCCCACATTTTTTATGCGGTGTTATTTGAAGTCGTTCTGACGCCAGGCTTCGTACACGGCCACTGCCACGGTATTGGACAGGTTCAGGCTGCGGCAGCCCTCGCGCATCGGCAGGCGCAGGCGTTGCTCGCCGGGCAGGGCGTCCAGCACCTCTGCGGGCAAGCCCCGGCTTTCCGGGCCGAACAGGAACGCATCGCCCGGGGCGAAGCTGGCATCGTGGAACGGCCGCGAACCCTTGGTGGTGAAGGCGAATACCCGCGGATGGCCGAGGCTTTCCAGGCAACTGGCCAGGTCCGCGTGGCGTTGCAGGGTGGCATACTCGTGGTAATCGAGGCCGGCCCGGCGCAGGCGCTTGTCGTCCATCTCGAAGCCCAGCGGTTCGATCAAATGCAGGTGGCAGCCACTGTTGGCGCACAGCCTGATAACGTTGCCGGTATTCGGCGGAATTTCTGGTTGGAAAAGGATGACGTGAAACATGCACGGCTCCGAAGGTAAAGATGACGCGCATTCTACGCCGCCAGAAGGCGTGCGTTCGAAACTATTCCTGCGGGTAATGGGCTCGCTGGCGATTGTCGGGGTGATGGTCGGGATGATGATCGGTCGCCTGACTACGCCAGACCCCAGCCAGTTGCAGCAGGTTGAGGTGACGAGCGACGGGCTGGTGGTGTGGTTCAACAACGAACCCAAGACCCACGGCGAGATGGTTGATGGCAGTGTCGCGCTGCTGTTTGGCGCCGAGGGCAAGGCGCAGAAAGGCCAGCTCAAGCTCGGCGGCAAGGACGTGAACTGGCGGGTACGTTTGAGCGATGGGGGGTTGTTGCTGACACTGGTGGCGGCCCGGCCCCTGCAGGGCGAGTGGACCGGTAGCGAGGTCGATGACCGCTGGCGGCYGGAGATCCATCTCCGGGAGCAATAAAAGAGGGGAATCCCCGGCCTGCCTGTACCAAGGTCCCCAAAACGGGAGGGTTCGCGCATCGCGTCTGAACCCGGTGTAAAGAGGGAATCCCCGGCCTGCCTGTACCAAGGACCCCAAAACGGCTGGGCTCGTCGCGGATGCGATGTGAGCCCGGTGTAAAGAGGGGAATCCCCGGCCTGCCTGTACCAAGGTCCCCGAAACCGGGTAAGTGATCTGATTCACTTGAAAGGGTTATTGCAGGGGGCGTGCCAATTTTCACAAAGAGAAACAAAAAACCGGTTTGAAACGCTGAAAGCCCCGAGATTCGGGGCTTTCGTGTTTTTTCGAAAGGGATTCGATTGCGAAAGCAGGTGGGGATTCGAAGCTGTTTTCGTGCGCGATTGCGGTTCACGGTGCATTGCGGCGGTGCACTGATAACCCAAAAAGCATCGCGAGCAAGCTCGCTCCCACAGTGGATATTCAGTGTTGTCACGATTGTGTGAACACCAATTAACCCTGTGGGAGCGAGCTTGCTCGCGATTGGATCTAACTAGCCGCGATTAACTACAGACTGTTTAAGCCTCATCCCCCTCATCATCATCCCCACCATCCACCTTCATCCCCAATTCCTTGATCTTGCGGGTCAGGGTGTTGCGCCCCCAGCCCAGCAATACGGCGGCATCGCGGCGGCGGCCGGCGGTGTGTTTGAGGGCGGTCTCGATCATGATCCGCTCGAAGGCCGGCACGGCGCTGTCGAGCAGGCTCGACTGACCGCGGGCCAGCGCCTGGTCGGCCCACTGGCGCAGGGCCTGTTCCCAGTTGGTCACGGGCGCCGAATCCTGTGGCAGGCTCAGCAGCTCCGGCGGCAGGTCGCCGATGTGCACTTCGCGACCCGAAGCCATCACTGTGATCCAGCGGCAGGTGTTCTCCAGCTGCCGCACGTTGCCGGGCCACGGCAAGTTCTTCAGGTATTCCTCGGTTTCGCTTTTCAGCAGCTTCGGCTCGACCGCCAGCTCCTGGGCGGCGCGGCCGAGGAAGTGCTTGGCCAGGGTCGGGATGTCTTCGCGACGGTCCGACAGGCGCGGGATGTGGATGCGGATCACGTTGAGGCGATGGAACAAGTCCTCACGGAACTTTCCGGCATGCACCAGGGTTTCCAGATTCTGGTGAGTCGCGGCGATGATGCGCACATCGACCTTCACCGGCACATGACCGCCGACGCGGTAGAACTCGCCATCAGCCAGTACGCGAAGCAAGCGGGTCTGGGTGTCGGCAGGCATGTCACCGATTTCATCGAGGAACAGCGTGCCGCCGTCAGCCTGTTCGAAGCGCCCGCGCCGCAGGTTGGCCGCGCCGGTGAATGCGCCTTTCTCGTGGCCGAACAGTTCGGATTCCATGAGGTCTTTGGGGATCGCCGCCATGTTCAGCGCGATGAACGGCGACGCTGCCCGCGGACTGTGACGGTGCAGGGCGTGGGCCACCAGCTCTTTACCGGTACCCGATTCGCCGTTGATCAGTACGGTGATGTTGGAGTGGCTCAAGCGCCCGATGGCGCGAAATACTTCCTGCATCGCCGGCGCTTCGCCGATGATTTCCGGGGTGCGGGTCAGGGTCGGGGCGACTTCCAGGCCTTGTTGTTCCTGGGCGTGCTGGTTGGCGCGTTTGACCAGGGAAACCGCTTCGTCGACGTCGAACGGCTTGGGCAGGTAC
This sequence comes from Pseudomonas sp. P5_A2_2, assembly GCF_054177685.1. Taxonomy (NCBI): domain Bacteria; kingdom Pseudomonadati; phylum Pseudomonadota; class Gammaproteobacteria; order Pseudomonadales; family Pseudomonadaceae; genus Pseudomonas; species Pseudomonas sp. P5_A2_2. Next base: position 5,125 of record NZ_JBGCUL010000151.1, on the reverse strand, counting down.
TCGAAAGCGCCGCCCTGATAGGACGCGACAGCGCTGTCCAGATCGGAGTGAGCGGTCATGATGATGACCGGCAGTCGTGGATGCTGCTCGCGAATCCGCGCCAGAAGGTCCAGGCCGCTGGCGCCGGGCATGCGGATGTCGGAAATGATCACGTCCGGCTGCTGGCGCGCCAGGCGGCTCATCACACCATCGGCGCTGTCGAAGCTTTGCGTGGTCATGCCTTCCTGCTGCAGGGCTTTTTCCAGGACCCAACGGATAGAACGGTCGTCATCGACGATCCACACGGTTTCACTACGGCTCATGTCGATGTGGCTCCTTGTTCCAGTGGCAGAAAGATCGAGAAGGTGGTGTGGCCGGGGTGGCTGTCACATTCGATCAGGCCCTGGTGCTGGCTGATGATGTTCTGGGTAATGGCCAGGCCCAGTCCGGTACCGTCCGGACGTCCGCTGACCATGGGGAAGAAAATGGTTTCCTGAAGTTCTGCAGGGATGCCCGGACCGTTGTCGATGATCTCGATCTTGGTCACCAGGCGATGGCGCACGTGGCCGATGGTGAACTGGCGCATGGCGCGGGTGCGCAGACTGATGCGACCCAGGCGCAGCTCGTTCTGGCTGCTGATGGCCTGCATGGCGTTGCGCACGATGTTCAGCACGGCCTGAATCATTTGCTCGCGGTCGATCAGGACGTCGGGGATGCTTGGGTCGTAGTCGCGCACCAAGGTGATGCAGCCCTGGCTTTCGGCTTCTACGAGATGGCAGACGCGCTCCAGCACTTCGTGGACATTGCACATGGCCAGCGACGGCAACTTGTTGGAGCCGAGCATGCGGTCCACCAGATTACGCAGGCGGTCGGCTTCTTCGATGATGACGTTGGTGTAGTCGCGCAGGCTTTCTTCCGGCAGTTCCCGGGCCAGCAATTGTGCCGCGCCGCGAATCCCGCCCAGCGGGTTCTTGATTTCATGGGCCAGGCCGCGCACCAGCATCTTGCTGGTTTCCTGCTTGGAAAGCTGTGCTTCTTCCTTGGTGATCCGCAGCAGGCGGTCACGAGGGTGGACTTCGAGCAGCAGCATTGTGTCGCCGTTGCTCAGGATCGGCGTTACCGCGTAGTCGACGGTCAGGGTCTGGCCGGTGAGGGCGGTGAGCATGGCTTCGCGTTTGGTGAACGGGTGCGCTTGTTCGACGGCCTGGCGCAACGAATTCAGCGCTTCGGTCGATTCGGTAAACAACTCACTGATGAACTGCCCATGGCTGCGCTGACCGCTGATGGCCAGCAGCATCTCCGCCGCCGGGTTCATGTACTCGAGGCGCAGTTCGGCGTCGAGCAGGATGGTGGCAGTGGTGAGGTTGTCGAGTAGCAAGCGGTGGAGTGCGTCGCTTATGGTCATCGGGACCTCTTTTAGGGCAGAGCATGCGCAAGAAAAAAGCGCTGGTACGGGCAAAATGCAAAAACCAAACCAAGGCTCCGAAAAGAAGCGTTCAGCGCCTGAAACAGGCGTTTGACGCTCGTTTGCGTGGCGTTCTGCCAGCTATCGCGGGTAGTTTCGAACCAAAATGGGTTGGAATGTGAGTACGGTGCAAGCAGCTGCACCAATATAGTGCGCAAACCTGAACGAGGTTAGAAAAGTCTCAGAAAAGGATTTTTTTCTTCGGCGGGTTTGTCGCTGAGCGGGCATTCCGGTCGCTGGCCGTAGTCTTCGAGGGTGCAGGGTTTGATCCTGCGCTTCTGGGCGAGAGACGTGCGTTGCATGTGGAAAGGCTGGCTGGCGGTGCGTTCGACGATGCGTCCCTGTTCGTCGAGGATTTCCACGGACAGGGTATGGCTGCCGCGATCGATGTTGCTCAACGGGAACACCGGGCTCAGGCCGGGTTCGGCAGTGGGCTGGCCGTCGAGCAGCAACCGGTAGCGATGACCGGGTTGCAGGCCGGGCTCGTTGGTGGCGCTGACGATGACTTCACCGGCGTTGCTGCGGATGGTGGCGTCGGGTTCCGGGACCAGGATGCGCAACAAGTCATAGTGGAACGGCGCTTGAACTTCAGGACTGCTATCAGCACTCAACGGCGTTGCACCGGTGGGGATGGCCGCTATTCGATTGCTCTTTGTCAGCGGTACGCACCTGGCGTTACCGGGTTTTGGCTGGTCGGTGAAAACCCGATTGCCCTGAGCGTCGACATACATGAAGACCTCTGCCGAGGCGGGCAGGGCGATCAGGCAGGCGATCAGTAGCCAGGCCTTCAAGGCTTGTGCACCCGCTGTATGGCGAATGTCACCGCAGGGCTCTGCTGTACAACGTTTTCGCCATCGATCACTTGTACGGCGAGACGGTGTTCGCCGCGATCGATGTTCACCAGTTGCAGGATCGGCACATTGCCTGGCTGGCCGTAGGGCTGATCGTCCAGCAGTAGCTGCAACAGGTGGGGGGCTTGCAGGCGCGGCTTGATCAGCACCGTTATGGTGAACGTGCCGTTGTTGGCGCGCAGGGCTTCGGTGGTGGGCAGGCCGGTCAGCTCCAGCACTTCATAGGTCTTGTGAGGCTGTTCTTTACGACCGGCCTCGGCAGCAGGTGCGACTTCGCCGGGAGGCTGGCGCTCGACGCTGTTGAGGGGCGGCAAGTCGACCGGATGGGCGCTGACGCCGTCGGGCGGTTGATTGCTGTACGCGGTGGCGCCGTTGGCGTCCGTGTATTTGTAGATCTGCGCCGTGGCGGGCAGAACGATCAGCAGCAGGATGAACAGATAACCGCGACCCATAAAAACAACCGGAAACGAAAACGTAGGGTTGCAGCATAGGTCAGGGTTGGTGGTTGGCCCAAGTCGCTAAACATTTGCGCATGATTCACGGAGATCTGGCGGACGCCTCAATCCCCTGTGGGAGCGAGCTTGCTCGCGATTGCGGTGGTTCAGTCAACATTGTTGTTGAATGTCAGTCCGTCATCGCGAGCAAGCTCGCTCCCACAGGGAAACAGATCAGCCATCGAATCGTGCACATAAAAAAGGCCCCCCGAAGGAGGCCTCTCTTTTGTCACGCCGCTTGCGCGGGCGCTACCGGATCAGCAGCTGTAGTACAGCTCGTATTCCAGTGGGTGTACGAAGGTACGTACCTTGATTTCTTCTTCGCTTTTCAGGGCGATGTAAGCGTCGATGAAGTCGTCGCTGAAAACGCCGCCTTTGGTCAGGAACGCACGACCTTTGTCCAGCTCTTCCAGGGCTTCTTTCAGGCTGCCGCAAACTTGTGGGATCTCTTTGGCCTCTTCAGGCGGCAGGTCGTACAGGTTTTTGTCAGCGGCGTCGCCAGGGTGGATCTTGTTCTGGATGCCGTCCAGGCCAGCCATCAACAGTGCGGCGAAGCACAGGTACGGGTTGGCAGCCGGATCCGGGAAGCGTGCTTCGATACGGCGGGCTTTCGGGCTCGACACGTAAGGAATACGGATCGAAGCGGAACGGTTGCGAGCCGAGTAGGCCAGCATTACCGGAGCTTCGAAGCCTGGAACCAGACGCTTGTAGGAGTTGGTCGCCGGGTTGGTGAAGCCGTTCAGGGCCTTACCGTGCTTGATGATACCGCCGATGAAGTACAGGGCGGTGTCGGACAGGCCGGCATAGCCTTCGCCTGCGAAGGTGTTCTTGCCATCTTTCCAGATGGACATGTGCACGTGCATACCCGAACCGTTGTCGCCGTACAGCGGCTTAGGCATGAAGGTAGCGGTGCGGCCGTAGGCATCGGCAACGTTGTGCACGACGTACTTCAGGGTTTGGGTTTCGTCGGCTTTCTTCACCAGGGTGTTGAACTTGACGCCGATTTCGTTCTRGCCGGCAGTCGCCACTTCGTGGTGGTGAACTTCGACGGTCAGGCCCATTTCTTCCAGTGCGTTGCACATGGAGGTACGGATTTCGTGGTCGTGGTCGAACGGTGGAACCGGGAAGTAGCCGCCTTTGACGCCTGGACGGTGGCCTTTGTTGCCGCCTTCGATGTCCTGGTCGGACATCCACGAACCTTGTTCAGAGTAGATCTTGAACATGGAGCCGGAAATGTCGGACTTGAACTTCACCTGGTCGAAGATGAAGAACTCTGGCTCTGGACCGGCGTACACAGTGTCACCGATAGCGGTGGCTTTCAGGTACTCTTCGGCGCGCTTGGCGATCGCACGTGGGTCGCGATCGTAGCCTTGCATGCTCGAAGGCTCGATGATGTCGCAGACCAGGATCAGGGTCGGTTCTTCGGTGAACGGATCCAGAACAGCGGTGGAGTCGTCCGGCATCAGGATCATGTCGGAGGCTTCGATGCCTTTCCAGCCAGCGATGGAGGAACCGTCGAACATTTTGCCGACTTCGAAGAAGTCGTCATCCAGCGCATCGCGAGCCGGCATGGTCACGTGGTGCTGAGTGCCTTTGGTGTCCGTGAAGCGCAGATCAATCCACTTGACGTCATGATCTTTGATGAGTTGAACCGACTTCGACATAGTGTCCTCCGGGTGGCTTCGGGCTAGTAATGGATGCCCTTAAATGTGGGTGATGCCGGCGCGAATACTCTGCCAAGGCAACCTGCCTCACAAGGGAGCAAATTGCATGCCAGTGCCCCACCATGGGTTTTTTGCCCCAATTTCACGCCTGTCAGGTGGAAAAGCACCTTAAATCGGAAAATCCCGCCCTACAATGTGGCGTTCATTTCAATAAATGACCTGTTTTGGTGCGCGCAAAACCTTCTACACATTAACTGGTTAAACCTTGAGCAATTTCCGCTATAATCCGCGCCCCCCTTTTTCGGCAGACCCTGCGCGCGCTGTTTCCATGAAATTAATCGTAAAAGTCTTCCCCGAGATCACCATCAAGAGTCGACCTGTCCGGACGAAATTTATCCGCCAGTTGGCCAAAAACATCCGCGCCGTGCTCCGCGATCTGGACCCGGCCGTGGTGGTGAACGGCGTGTGGGACAATCTCGAGCTGGAAACCCGCGTCACCGACCCGAAAGCCTTGAAAGAGATGGGTGAGCGCCTGACCTGCATGCCGGGCATCGCGCACTTTCTGCAGATCGACGAGTACCCGCTGGGCGACTTCGACGACATCACCGAAAAGTGCAGGCAGCACTACGGCGATGCGCTGGCCGGGAAGATTTTCTCGGTGCGCTGCAAGCG
>NZ_JBGCUL010000150.1:0-7858 GCF_054177685.1 Pseudomonas sp. P5_A2_2 | reverse complement strand
GGCTTACATCATGCCGCCCATGCCGCCCATACCGCCCATGTCTGGCATACCGCCGCCAGCACCGCCGTCTTTCTTCGGTGCATCAGCAACAGCGGCTTCGGTGGTCAGGATCAGACCGCCGATCGACGATGCAGCTTGCAGCGCGGAACGGGTGACCTTGGTCGGATCCAGGATACCCATTTCGATCATGTCGCCGTATTCGCCAGTCGCAGCGTTGTAACCGAAGTTACCTTTGCCGTTCTTGACTTCGTTGACCACAACGCTTGGCTCGTCACCGCTGTTGGCAGCGATCTGACGCAGCGGTGCTTCGATGGCACGACGCAGAACGGCGATACCCACGTCCTGGTCGGCGTTGTCGCCTTTCAGGTCGAGGATTGCTTCCAGAGCGCGGATCAGCGCAACGCCACCGCCAGGTACCACGCCTTCTTCAACGGCTGCACGGGTTGCGTGCAGGGCGTCTTCAACGCGAGCTTTCTTCTCTTTCATTTCTACTTCGGAACCAGCGCCAACCTTGATCACTGCAACGCCGCCGGACAGCTTCGCCAGACGCTCTTGCAGTTTTTCACGGTCGTAGTCCGAGGAAGTTTCGGCAACCTGAGCACGGATCTGAGCAATGCGGGACTCGATGTCGCCTGCTACGCCAGCACCGTCAACGATGATGGTGTTTTCCTTGGAGATGGTCACGCGCTTGGCGCTGCCCAGGTTTTCCAGGGTGGCTGCTTCCAGGCTCAGGCCGATCTCTTCGGAGATAACGGTACCGCCGGTCAGAACGGCGATGTCCTGCAGCATGGCCTTGCGGCGGTCGCCGAAGCCTGGAGCCTTGACGGCTGCGACTTTAACGATGCCACGCATGTTGTTCACGACCAGAGTCGCCAGGGCTTCGCCTTCAACGTCTTCGGAAACGATCAGCAGTGGACGGCCGGCTTTGGCAACGGCTTCCAGCACTGGCAGCATTTCGCGGATGTTCGAGATCTTTTTGTCGACCAGCAGAACCAGCGGGTTGTCCAGCTCGGCAACCATGGTTTCCGGCTTGTTGACGAAGTACGGGGACAGGTAGCCACGGTCGAACTGCATGCCTTCTACAACCGACAGTTCGTTTTCCAGGCCAGTGCCTTCTTCAACGGTGATCACGCCTTCTTTACCGACTTTTTCCATGGCTTCGGCAATGATGTCGCCGATGGAGTTGTCGGAGTTGGCCGAGATGGTGCCAACCTGAGCGATTGCCTTGGTGTCAGCGCATGGCTTGGACAGGTTTTTCAGCTCTTTGACGATGGCGATGGTCGCCTTGTCGATGCCGCGCTTCAGATCCATCGGGTTCATGCCGGCAGCGACGGCTTTCAGGCCTTCGTTGACGATCGACTGAGCCAGAACGGTAGCGGTGGTAGTACCGTCACCAGCGTCATCGTTGGCACGGGAGGCAACGTCTTTGACCAGCTGCGCGCCCATGTTTTCGAAACGGTCTTCCAGTTCGATTTCTTTGGCGACAGAAACGCCGTCCTTGGTGATGGTCGGAGCGCCGAAGCTCTTCTCGATGATCACGTTACGGCCTTTCGGGCCCAGGGTCGCTTTTACCGCGTCAGCCAGGACGTTGACGCCTTTGAGCATTTTCTTGCGGGCGGAATCGCCAAACAGAACTTCTTTAGCAGCCATGATCGATATTCCTTAAATACTTTGTAGTAGCGGAAAATGAACGGGGGTATCAGCCTTCGATAACAGCGAGGATTTCGTTCTCGCTCATTACCAGCAGGTCTTCGCCGTCGACTTTCACAGTGTTGCTGCCGGAGTAAGGACCAAACACAACCTTGTCGCCCACTTTCACGGACAGTGCACGCACTTCACCGTTTTCCAGTACGCGGCCGGTGCCTACAGCGAGGATTTCGCCGCTGTTGGCTTTTTCGGCAGCCGAACCTGGCAGGACGATACCGCCAGCGGTTTTCTTTTCTTCTTCGCTGCGACGGATAACGACGCGGTCATGCAGAGGACGAAGCTTCATTGTCGATCTCTCCTAATTGTGGTTTTCATCGGCCGGTGTAGTCCCGGCGGGTTTAACAAAGGCCGGCGGTGCCGGTTGCGGTTCGTCAAGCGAACCGCGGAAGTCTGTCTGGCGTGTTCGCCAGAAACCTTGCGGTGACCGTTACATAAGGGCGCATAAGCTTATTACAAGGGCAGGGATCGAAAAATTTTCAGTTCGCTGCCCCGCAAACGAACACGGCACCCGAAGGTGCCGTGTCGATGTGCGTATTACTTGGTATCGCGGTGTTCGAACTCGCCTTCGATCACGTTGGGCTCACGGCCCAGCGGCTCGCGAGGTGCCGGGCCGCCACGGGCCTGGAGGTCGTCGGCGAACGCTCGCTGACGCATCGCCTGCTCTTCGGCGCGCTGGCGCATTTTACCCGCCAGCAGACGACGACTGAACGGCAGCAGCATGAACAGGCCGATCACATCGCTGATGAAACCGGGAAGAATCAACAGGCCGCCAGCCAATGCCAGCATCAGGCCTTCGAGCATGGTCTGGGCCGGCAGCTCGCCGCGGTTCAGGCTCTCACGGGCACGCAGGGCCGTGGCCAGGCCGGCGACGCGCAGCACGAACACACCGAACATCGAGCCGAGAATGATCAGCAGCAGGGCCGGGAAAAACCCGATGGACCCTGCCACCTTGACGAATACGAACAGCTCCAACACCGGGAACAGCAGAAAGAGCAACAAAAAAGGGCGCATCAAATGGTTCCTCAACGCAAGAATGCCTTGCCAGTTCACCTTAGATGACGTCGCCGTTTCGTGAATTCAAGCATCGGCCACTTCATTTTTCGGCCAATGATCGGCGTGAGCCAGAGAAACCAAGGCTTCGCGGACTTGTGTCGGGGTATTACAAGGCGCTTGAAACGGCAACCAGTACAGGCTTTGACCGATACGCAGGTGCATGCCTTCGCTGTCGATACCGGCCATTTGCGCTGGCACGTTTTTCGGCAGCCCGGCCAGATCGACGTAATGGGCGATGGCCTTGGCGTGATCGGCGTTCATGTGCTCGACCATGCTCACTTCGGCCTTGCCGGCGAACGGGTTGGCCAGTGTCAGGTCGTTGACCCAATGAATGGCGCCAAAACCGCCGATATAACGGTGGCGTACAGGCTTGAGCACCCATAAGTCGAAATCGTGAGCCTTGTGATAACCCTGCGACTCGGGAAAGTAGCGGTAGTAACGTTCGGAGCCGGCCTCGATAGCTGCTTCATCTTCAAGCTGCTGCGCCTCAGCCAGGTAAGTCAGTCGACCAACAGCCTGGACATCTTCGGCGCCACGTTCGCCGACAAAGAGCGAACACTTCGGATCTTTCTGCAGATTATGAGTGTGCTGGGCGATGCGGCTGATCAGGATCAGCGGCCGGCCCAGCTCGTCCAGGCAGTACGGAACCACGGAGCCGAACGGAAAACCGGGCATCGATTTGGAGTGCGTCGAGAGCACCCCACGGTATTCCTTGAGGAGCAATTCTCGTGCATGCTTAGCCGCTTCAACGCTCAATTTATGACTCCTTAAATAGAATCCGTCAGAAAAACGGACGAGCTGCTGGTGAAAGTCCCAGCACGCCATCGGGGCAGTTCTCATGTGCAGCCAAGCCAGGTCAGGCGCAGATCGAGAGGCTCTCTAAAGGAAACCACTCAGACCTGCTACCGGGGCATGCGAATGCAACTCACTGACAAAGTAATCATTATCACTGGCGGTTGCCAGGGTTTAGGCCGCTCCATGGCCGAGTATTTCGCAGGCCTGGGCGCGAAACTCGCGCTGGTGGACCTCAATCAGGAAAAACTCGACGATGCCGTCGCGGCCTGCAAGGCCCAGGGTATCGAGGCACGCGCCTACCTGTGCAACGTGGCCAATGAAGAGCAAGTGACCCACATGGTCGCCCAGGTCGCCGAAGACTTCGGCGCGATCCACGGCCTGATCAACAATGCCGGGATCCTGCGCGACGGCCTGCTGCTCAAGGTCAAGGATGGCGAAATGACCAAAATGAGCCTGGCCCAGTGGCAGGCGGTCATCGACGTCAACCTGACCGGCGTGTTCCTGTGCACCCGTGAAGTCGCGGCGAAAATGGTCGAGCTGAACAACAGCGGGGCGATCATCAATATCTCGTCGATTTCCCGCGCTGGCAACGTCGGTCAGACCAACTACTCCGMCGCCAAGGCCGGTGTCGCGGCGGCAACCGTGACCTGGGCCAAGGAACTCGCACGCTACGGCATTCGTGTCGCCGGCATTGCACCGGGCTTCATCGAAACCGAAATGACCCTGAGCATGAAGCCTGAAGCCCTGGAGAAGATGACCGCCGGGATCCCGCTCAAGCGCATGGGCAAGCCGGAAGAGATCGCCCATTCGGCGGCGTACATCTTCGAGAACGACTACTACACCGGTCGGATTCTGGAGATGGATGGCGGGTTGCGGATCTAAGACGCGACAAAGAACAACTGTAGGAGCGAGCCTGCTCGCGATGGTGTATCAGTCGACACCGCGGTGCCTGACACACCTTCGCGAGCAGGCTCGCTCCTACAGGGATTCGTATTTCAGCTTATTAGTCGTCGCTGACGCTGATATTCGGCATCGCCGGCGTCAACGCTTCCTGCAATACGATCCGCGCACCGACATGGCGAGCCAGTTCCTGGTAGACCATGGCGATCTGGCTGTCAGGCTCGGCGATCACCGTTGGTTTGCCGCCATCGGCCTGTTCGCGGATGACCATCGACAGCGGCAACGAGGCCAGCAGCCCGACGCCATACTGGTTGGCCAGTTTCACGCCACCGCCTTCACCGAACAGATGCTCGGCATGTCCGCAATTGGAGCAGATGTGCACGGCCATGTTTTCCACCACGCCCAATACCGGGATGTTGACCTTGCGGAACATTTCCACGCCCTTGCGCGCGTCCAGCAATGCCAGGTCCTGCGGGGTGGTCACGATGACTRCACCGGCCACTGGCACTTTCTGCGCCAGGGTCAACTGGATGTCACCGGTGCCCGGCGGCATGTCGATGACCAGGTAGTCCAGGTCGCCCCACGCAGTCTGGGTCACCAATTGCAGCAAGGCGCCGGAGACCATCGGACCGCGCCAGACCATCGGCGTGTTGTCGTCTGTCAGGAACGCCATGGACATCACTTCGACGCCATGGGACTTGAGCGGAACGAACCATTTCTGATCCTTGACCTCAGGACGGGTGCGCTCGGGGATGCCGAACATGATGCCCTGGCTTGGGCCGTAGATGTCTGCATCGAGAATCCCGACCTTGGCACCTTCGCGGGCCAGGGCCAGGGCCAGGTTGGCCGCCGTGGTGGATTTGCCCACGCCGCCCTTGCCGGACGCCACAGCTACCACGTTCTTGACGTTGGCCAGCCCCGGAATCTGTGCCTGGGCCTTGTGTGCGGCGATGACGCTGCTGATGTCGACACGGGCGGATGCCACGCCGTCCAGGCCTTCGATGGCCATTTGCAACATCTGCGCCCAGCCGCTCTTGAACAGACCGGCGGCGTAGCCCAGTTCGAGCTGAACGCTGACGCGGTCGCCCTGGATCTCGATGTTGCGCACACACCCGGCGCTGACCGGGTCCTGGTTCAGGTATGGGTCGGTGTATTGGCGAAGGACGGCTTCCACCGCTGCGCGATTGACGGCGCTCATGGGCAACTCCGAAAACAGGACTTGGAAAAGATGGAGAGTATCGTACCTGTTCTAAGCGTCAGGCGGGATGCTCAAAAGATTGCATCGACCCGTTACTCATCCAATGAAACAGGCCCACAGGGTGAAAAATATGCGCCAGCGCTTTATAGTGGCCGACCTCCGTTTCATCAAGTAGCCGAGCCCCATGTCCGAGCCACGCAAGATCCTCGTCACCAGCGCCCTGCCCTATGCCAATGGTTCGATTCACCTCGGCCATATGCTGGAATACATCCAGACCGATATGTGGGTGCGCTTCCAGAAGCACCGCGGCAATCAATGCATCTATGTCTGCGCCGACGACGCCCACGGTTCGGCGATCATGCTGCGCGCGGAAAAGGAAGGCATCACCCCGGAACAACTGATCGCCAACGTCCAGGCTGAACACAGCGCCGACTTTGCCGACTTTCTGGTGGATTTCGATAACTTCCACTCCACTCACGCCGAAGAAAACCGTGAGCTGTCGAGCCAGATTTACCTGAAGCTGCGTGACGCCGGGCACATCGCCACGCGCTCGATCACCCAGTATTTCGACCCGGAAAAGAAAATGTTCCTGGCCGACCGCTTCATCAAGGGCACCTGCCCGAAATGCGGCACCGAAGACCAGTACGGCGACAACTGCGAAAAATGCGGCGCGACTTACGCGCCAACCGACCTGAAGGATCCGAAGTCGGCGATCTCCGGCGCCACCCCGGTGCTCAAGGATTCCCAGCACTTCTTCTTCAAGCTGCCAGACTTCCAGGCCATGCTGCAGACCTGGACCCGCAGCGGCACCCTGCAGGACGCCGTAGCCAACAAGATCGCCGAATGGCTGGACGCCGGCCTGCAACAGTGGGACATCTCCCGCGATGCGCCGTACTTTGGTTTTGAAATTCCCGACGAGCCGGGCAAATACTTTTACGTGTGGCTGGATGCACCGATCGGCTACATGGCCAGCTTCAAGAACCTGTGCAACCGTACGCCGGAGCTGGACTTCGATGCGTTCTGGGGCAAGGACTCGACCGCCGAGCTGTACCATTTCATCGGCAAGGACATCGTCAACTTCCACGCCCTGTTCTGGCCAGCCATGCTCGAAGGCGCAGGCTACCGCAAGCCGACCGGGATCAACGTGCACGGCTACCTGACCGTCAATGGCCAGAAAATGTCCAAGTCCCGTGGCACCTTCATCAAGGCCCGGACCTACCTGGACCACCTGTCGCCGGAATACCTGCGCTACTACTACGCGGCCAAGCTGGGCCGTGGCGTCGACGACCTCGACCTGAACCTCGAAGACTTCGTACAGAAGGTCAACTCCGACCTGGTGGGCAAAGTCGTCAACATCGCCAGCCGTTGCGCCGGCTTCATCAACAAGGGCAATGCCGGCGTGATGGTCGACACCAACGCCGCGCCGGAACTGACCGAAGCCTTCCTGGCCGCCGCGCCGAGCATCGCCGACGCCTATGAAGCCCGCGACTTCGCCCGCGCCATGCGCGAGATCATGGGCCTGGCCGACCGCGCCAACGCCTGGATCGCCGACAAGGCGCCGTGGTCGTTGAACAAACAGGAAGGCAAGCAGGATGAAGTCCAGGCCATCTGCGCCACAGGCGTCAACCTGTTCCGCCAGCTGGTGATCTTCCTCAAGCCTGTGCTGCCATTGCTGGCCGCCGATGCCGAGGCGTTCCTCAACGTCGCGCCGCTGACCTGGAACGACCACGCGACCTTGCTCAGCAATCACCAGTTGAACGAGTTCAAGCCGTTGATGACCCGAATCGACCCGGTCAAGGTGCAAGCCATGACCGACGCCTCGAAAGAAGACCTGACCGCCAGCCAGACCGACACCGGCGCAGCCGCACCTGCCGGCAATGGCGAACTGGCCAAGGATCCGCTGTCGCCGGAAATCGAGTTCGACACCTTTGCCGCCGTCGATTTGCGCGTCGCGCTGATCGTCAAGGCCGAACACGTGGAGGGCGCCGACAAGCTGTTGCGCCTGACCCTGGACATTGGTGACGAGCAACGCAACGTGTTCTCCGGGATCAAGAGTGCCTACCCGGACCCATCCAAGCTCAATGGTCGCCTGACCATGATGATCGCCAACCTCAAGCCACGGAAAATGAAGTTCGGCATCTCCGAAGGCATGGTGATGGCCGCCGGCCCTGGTGGCGAAGAAATCTACCTGCTCAGCCCTGACAG
>NZ_JBGCUL010000149.1:0-7859 GCF_054177685.1 Pseudomonas sp. P5_A2_2 | reverse complement strand
GTTGTGTGCATGTGCTGACCGCGCTGGGCAATGTCGCCCATATCGGCTGCGGAAAGCTGCTCCAGGTGAATGTTCGCACCGCTGCCGATACCGGTGCTGAAGGCGAATACCAGTCCGATCACCAGAGCGATGGTGGTCAGCACTTCAAAGTAGATCACCGATTTCAGACCGATTCGGCCGACCTTCTTCAGGTCGCCGGCACCGCYGATGCCACTGACCACTACGCAAAACACAATCAGGCCGATGAGCATTTTGATCAGCTTGATGAAACCGTCACCGAGTGGTTTGAGCTGAGCGGAGTATTCGGGAAGGGTCAGCCCGCAGACGATGCCGAGCACCAGTCCGAGAACCACTTGGAGGAAGATTGAACGCGAGCACCATCTGAGCATGGGAGGAATCCTGGTCGGTGTCCTGGCTGCCGTGCGCAGGGCGCATCGACTTCAGGACTTAATTATTGTGGTCTTACCGGTATGTCCAGTGCAGGCGCAGTCTAGGCGCTATTTTTGGGTGTTCGCAAGTAAAAATTAGAAAATTGGCATGACCGGTCTGACCAGTGGTGCTGGTCCTGTAGGAGCGAGCCTGCTCGCGATGGCTTCAATGACAATGCGTTGAACCAGCAAGCACGCGTTACCGTTGACGACCTTCGCGAGCAAGCTCGCTCCTACACAGGTGTTTCGCAGGCGAAAAAAAACCGGCCATCTCTGGCCGGTTTTTTTAACTGCGGTTTAGCGGGGCTGATTAAGCGCCGTACACCGGCAGTTTCTTGCAGATGGCCTTGACCTTCTCACGAACGGCGTCGATCACCGCTTCGTTGTTCAGGTCAGCCAGGATGTCGCAGATCCAGCCGGCCAATTCCTTGCACTCTGCTTCCTTGAAGCCGCGAGTGGTCACAGCCGGAGTACCGAAGCGCAGGCCGGAAGTGACGAACGGAGAGCGTGGGTCGTTTGGCACGGAGTTCTTGTTCACGGTGATGAACGCTTTGCCCAGAGCGGCGTCGGCGTCTTTACCGGAGATTTCCTGCTTGATCAGCGACAGCAGGAACAGGTGGTTCTGAGTACCGCCGGAAACCACGTCGAAGCCGCGTTCGATGAACACGCCGGCCATGGCCTGGGCGTTCTTCACCACTTGCTGCTGGTAAACCTTGAACTCAGGCTGCAGCGCTTCCTTGAAGCAGATCGCTTTAGCGGCGATCACGTGCTCCAGCGGGCCGCCCTGGGCGCCCGGGAATACGGCGGAGTTCAGTTTCTTCTCGATGTCGGCGTTGGCGCGAGCCAGGATCAGGCCGCCACGTGGACCGCGCAGGGTCTTGTGGGTGGTGGTGGTCACCACGTCAGCGAAAGGAACCGGGTTCGGGTAGACGCCAGCGGCGACCAGACCGGCCACGTGGGCCATGTCGACGAACAGGTAAGCGCCAACCTTGTCGGCGATTGCACGGARGCGCGGGAAGTCGAGGATCTGCGAGTAGGCAGAGAAACCGGCCACGATCATTTTTGGCTTGTGCTCGACAGCCAGCCGCTCGACTTCGTCGTAGTCGATCAGGCCGTTGGCATCGATGCCGTACTGGATGGCGTTGTACAGCTTGCCGGAAGACGAAACGCTGGCACCGTGGGTCAGGTGACCACCGTGGGCCAGGCTCATGCCCAGGATGGTGTCGCCAGCAGACAGCAGGGCCAGGTAAACGGCGCTGTTGGCTTGCGAACCGGCGTGCGGCTGAACGTTGGCGTAGTCGGCACCGAACAGCTCTTTTGCTCGATCAATTGCAAGCTGCTCGACGATGTCGACGTACTCGCAACCGCCGTAGTAGCGCTTGCCCGGGTAACCTTCGGCGTACTTGTTGGTCAGTACCGAGCCTTGAGCTTCCATCACCGCTGGGCTGGTGTAGTTTTCCGAAGCGATCAGCTCGATGTGTTCTTCCTGGCGCTGAGCTTCTTGCTCCATGGCGGCAAAAAGGTCGGCGTCGTACTTGGCAATAGTCAMATCACGGCTGAACATGGCGGTCCTCAAGGATCGGGGGCGGAAARGGGGGGCATTCTAACCCAATGGGTTTTAGATGGCATATGAAACGGCATCATGTCGCAGACAAGTGGTGTTCATGCGGGGATTAGCGGTGATCGTGCCGGCCCCATCGTCGGAACGCCGCCCGGAGCAAGCTCGCTCCGGGCGGCGTTCCGACGATGAGGCCAGTAGCCGCGCCGCAAATCTCAGTCGAACATGAACAGCGCATCATTGCTGAACTGCCCTTCGAACCGAGCCGCCGGCATYGGGCGACCGAACAGGTAACCCTGCACCTCGTCGCAACCGTGCTCCCTCAGGAAGTCCAGCTGCTCATGGGTTTCCACACCTTCGGCGATCACCGCCAGGTTCAGGCTGTGGGCCATGGCGATGATTGCCCGGGCGATCTGCGCATCCTGCTCACCCGACGGCAGGCCGTCGACGAAGGTGCGGTCGATCTTCAGTACGTCGATCGGGAACTGCTTGAGGTAGTTGAGCGATGAGTAACCGGTACCGAAATCGTCGACCGCAATGCTCAGGCCGAGGTTTTTCAGGCCATCGAGAATCTGCATCGCCTCGCTGACTTCGCGCATCAGGATACTTTCGGTCAGTTCCAGTTCCAGGCACGCCGGCGGCAGGCCGGTTTCCTTGAGGATGGTGGCGATTCGCGTGCCGAGCTGGCCATCGGAGAACTGCCGCGCCGAGATGTTCACCGACACCTTCGGCACCCGTACCCTGGCCTGATGCCAGGCCTTGAGTTGGCGGCAGGCTTCGCTGATCACCCAGTCGCCGACATCCACCACCAGCCCGAGCTCTTCGAGCACCGGAATGAAATCCCCCGGCGGCACCAGACCGCGGCGTGGATGGCGCCAGCGCAGTAGCGCCTCGGCACCGGTCAGGCGCTTGCCGTCACCGCTGAACTGCGGCTGGTAATACAGCACGAATTCGTTCTGTTCCAGGGCATGGCGCAAGTCGCTTTCCAGTTCCAGTCGCTCCAGGGCGCTGGCATTCATGTCCGCCTGATAGAACTGGAAGTTGTTCTTGCCGCGCTCCTTGGCGTGGTACATCGCCGTGTCGGCATTCTTCATCAGCTGGCTGAGTTCGTTGCCATCCTGCGGGCTCAGGGCGATGCCGATACTGGCCGTGACGAAGAATTCGCGGCCTTCGAGCACGAACGGTTTCACCAGGCTGGCGAGAATCTGCTCGGCCACATGAATCGCCCGGTTCAGGGCGATTTCACGGTTGGCTCGCGGTTGCAGGAGCAAGGTGAATTCATCACCGCCCATGCGCGCCACGGTATCGTCATCGTCGACGCAACCGAGCAGGCGCGTGGCCATTTCCTTGAGCATGCGGTCGCCGGCAGCGTGGCCGAGGGAGTCGTTGATCGGCTTGAAGCGATCGAGATCGAGGAACATCAGCACCACCCACGACTTCTGCCGTTCGGCCGATTGCAACGCCGTGTGCAGGCGATCCTGGAACAGCGATCGGTTGGGCAGGTGTGTCAGGGCGTCGTAGTAGGCGAGGCGGTGAATCCGCTGCTCGCTGGCCTTGCGCTCGCTGATGTCGCTGAAGAAACATACATAGCTGGCCAAGTCGCCTTCGTCATCGAGTACGGCGGTGATCCCGACCCAGGCCGGGTAGTGCTCGCCATTGCGACGCTTGAGCCAGACTTCGCCTTCCCAGGTGCTGTGCTGGCCCAATTGCTTGAGTACGTAACGCAGGTGGGATTCCTGTTGCTCGTCGACGGTCAGCATGTTCGGCAACTGGTCGAGGACCTGCTCCACGGCATAGCCGCTGACACGGCTGAAGGCCTCGTTGGCCTGGACGATGTAGCCGGCCGGGTCGGTGATCAGGATCGCCGAGGTCGAGTGTTCGAATACCGTGGCGGCCATGCGCAAGTCTTTTTCCGCCCGGCGTTGCTGGCTGATGTCGCGGCCGACGCCGAGCACGCCTTCGAACGTACCCTGTTCGTCCCAGACCAATACCAGGCGCAGTTCGATCGGGATCTTGCGCCCGTCGGCCCGCAGGCAATCGAACAGGAACAGTTGGGTTTGCACCTGGCTGCGCAGCAGCGCCAGTTGGTCCGGCTGATCCAGCGCTTTGCTGACCCGGTCCATCAGGTGGTAGATGCCAGTCAGTTGTTGCGGGTTGGCGATGGTCGATTGCCAGCCGTTCTGGAAAATCCACTCGGCGTCGTAACCCAGCACCGCTTGCACCGAAGGGCTGACGTAATTGAGGTTGAGGCGGCTGTCGGTGGAGAAAATCACATCGCTGATGCTTTCGGCGAGCATCCGGTAGCGCTGCTCGCTGTCGCGCAGGGATTCACTGGCTTCGATCTGGTCGGTGATGTCCTTGGCAACGCCGATGATCCGCGTGACCTGGTCCTCCTTGTCCCGGGCCAGTGCCTGCTCGCGAATCTCGAAGCGTCGCCACTGGCCGTCCCGATGGCGGAAGCGCAACTGGCACTGCATCAACTGGCGATAACCGGCCTGGCGCTGGACCTGGCGGGAGCGATGGTAATAGTCGGCGTCTTCGGGATGCAGGAGGATTTCCCAGAAGTATTCGCCCATCTGGTGCAGCTCGGTGCGGTTGTAACCCAGGGTCTGGCCCAGATGATGGTTGCTGTAGATCATGCGCTGGCTGATCACATCCTGCACATACAGGTGATCCGGTACGGTGCGCACCACGTCCGACCAAAATCCTTCGCGCTCCTGCAGTGACAGTTCGATGAGCTTGCGGCTGGTGATGTCGGTGATGCTCAGGATCACCGCGTTATAGTCGTCCTGGGTTTGCGGCAGGCGCAGCACCAGCCATAGATGCTGGTCGCGACCGCTGGCATCCTGCAGTTTGATTTCCAGCTCGAGCTGTTGCTGCTGGTTGAGCATCGCGTCGAGCACCTGGTTGCCGATGGCGGTGCCGTCCTGCGGATGGCCGTCGATCAGCAGTTTCCAGGCTTTGTCGGCGCTATCGACATTAAGCAATTGCAGCGCGACCTGGTTGACCGCGGTGATCCGCAGTTCCTTGAGCAATTGCCGGCGTTGTTCCGGGATCGCCAGCCACGCGTGCAGTTGCTCGCTGCCCTGCAGTTGTGCCTTGTCGAAAAAGACCTTGAGCCCGGACATGTCGAGGACACACAAAGCCACGCCGGTGCCTTCGAAAATGTCCTGATAACGCCGGCGGCCTTCACTCAATTGGCGCTGACGCCGGCGCATGTTCAGCAAGGCGATGAACGGCAGCATGGAAAACGCCAGGCCCAGCAGACATTTGCCGATGAACGCCGGCAGCAGCTCTTCCAGCACGCGCTGGCGGTCGAACAAGCCGCGCAGTTGCCAATCGCTGCTGCTCAGCGGCACCGTCAGCACGCTGTTGGCGACATCGTCCTCGGTCAGCGTGCCCGGATTGACCGAGGGCAGCGCATCGTCGCGGCTGATGACCTGATGATTGATGCGGTTCTCCACCAGCCACATTGGGCGGCGGCCGGCCTCGCTTTGCTTGGTCAAGGACGAAAAAAAGCTGGGGGGCAGGCGCAAGACCCAATAGCCTCGGGAACTGCCGCTGGCCTGATGCAGCAATAAATGCACCACGGAACCGTCGGAGGCGTTGCTGAAGTAGTGCGTCTGGGCGTGGCTGCGGCGTACCAGTTCAGCCAGGTAGTCGCTGTCATCGCTGTCCGGAGCGCTGTCACTGATGACTCTTCCCGAGGGGCTGAGCAATGCCAGGCTGCGCAGATCAGGCAGCGACTGTTGCAGCTTGCGCAGCAGCGCCTGCAGCTCATCGGCGTCATGCGGTTGCTCGACGATCGGCAGCAGGTTGAGGGCGATCTGCGCGTTGAGCGCCATGTTCAGGCTGACCTGCGCGGCCAGATCGGCGGTGTAGTCGATGGTGTATTGACGCTGGTTTTTCTGGGTTTCGCGCAACTGATCGAGCAATTGCCAGAACAACAGGGCCAGCAGCAATAGTGCGAGTGTCGCCAAGGCGCCCTTCAAGGTCCCGCGCAGGGGGGAGCCGGGCGCTGTGGCCGGCTCACTGGAAGTCAGGGGCGGAGGGACATTGGACAAGCTGTAATCCTGCGGTTTGGCTGGACTGGCGCGACGTGCACTATAAGCCGGACGCCCGAAGGGCGGCTAGCATGCCTTGAGTTGTGGCGAAGTGCCAGCCCCTGCCCGTCGGCTGGACTGCCATCTGTCATTAAGGTAGCTTTGCCGGTTACGCGGGAGCGTTCCAGCTCCTAGACTCAGACTTTTTCAGCGTCGCCTCACGCAGGCGACGCGCACGGTCTGGCCGGGCATCGCCTGCGCTCCAATCATTCATCAGTCACTGACCCTAGGTTCTCCATGGCTCAATACGTATTCACCATGCATCGGCTGGGCAAAGTTGTTCCGCCGAAGCGGGAAATCCTGAAAAACATTTCTCTGTCTTTCTTCCCCGGCGCCAAGATCGGCGTGCTCGGCCTCAACGGTTCGGGTAAGTCCACGCTGCTGAAAATCATGGCCGGCGTCGACACCGAGTTCGAGGGCGAGGCCCGCCCAATGCCGGAGCTGAACATTGGCTACCTGCCGCAGGAACCACAACTGGATCCGACCAAGACCGTGCGTGAAGTGGTCGAGGAAGCGGTCAGCGTGATCAAGGACGCCCAGGCGCGCCTGGACGAGGTCTACGCGGCCTACGCCGATCCGGATGCCGACTTCGACAAACTGGCGGCTGAACAGGCCAAGCTCGAAGCGATCCTGCAAGCCAGCGACGGTCACAACCTGGAGCGCCAGCTGGAAGTCGCCGCCGACGCGTTGCGTCTGCCGGCCTGGGATGCCAGGGTCGAAGTTCTGTCCGGTGGTGAAAAGCGTCGTGTAGCCCTGTGCCGCCTGCTGCTGTCCGCCCCGGACATGCTGCTGCTCGACGAACCGACCAACCACCTGGACGCCGATTCCGTCGCCTGGCTTGAGCACTTCCTGCACGACTTCCCGGGTACCGTGGTAGCGATCACGCACGACCGTTACTTCCTGGACAACGTTGCCGGCTGGATTCTGGAACTGGACCGCGGCGCGGGCATTCCTTACGAGGGCAACTATTCGGGTTGGCTGGAAGCCAAGTCCGATCGTCTGGCTGCAGAATCCAAGCAGCAGTCGGCCCACGAAAAAGCCATGAAGGAAGAACTGGAGTGGGTGCGCAAAGGCGCCAAGGCCCGCCAGTCCAAATCCAAGGCCCGTCTGCAACGCTTCGAAGAAATGCAGTCGCAGGAATTCCAGAAGCGCAGCGAGACCAACGAGATCTACATCCCGGCCGGTCCGCGCCTGGGCGACAAGGTCATCGAATTCAAGAACGTCACCAAGGGCTACGGCGACCGCGTGCTGATCGACAACCTGTCGTTCTCCATGCCTAAAGGCGCCATCGTTGGTGTGATCGGCGGTAACGGTGCCGGTAAGTCGACCCTGTTCCGCATGCTGATGGGCAAGGAAACGCCGGATTCGGGCAGCATCGAAGTCGGTGAAACCGTGCAGCTTGCCTGTGTGGATCAGAGCCGCGAGGATCTGGACGGCAGCAAGACCGTGTTCCAGCAGATCTCCGACGGTTCCGACCAGATCCGCATCGGCAACTACGAGATCCCGTCGCGTACCTACGTCGGTCGCTTCAACTTCAAGGGCGGCGATCAGCAGAAGTTCGTCAAGGACCTGTCCGGTGGTGAGCGCGGTCGCTTGCACCTGGCCCTGACCCTGAAAGAGGGCGGCAACGTCCTGCTGCTCGACGAACCGTCCAACGACCTCGACGTCGAAACCCTGCGTTCCCTGGAAGAAGCCCTGCTGGACTTCCCGGGCGCCGCCATTGTGATCTCTCACGATCGGTGGTTCCTTGACCGCGTCGCGACGCACATC
>NZ_JBGCUL010000148.1:0-7909 GCF_054177685.1 Pseudomonas sp. P5_A2_2 | reverse complement strand
GCACGGTGCCGAGGTCTTCGCCAAGGACGATGGCCTGGTGACGATGGGATTCCAGGGTCAGCAGACGCAGCAGATCGTCCACCGGGTAATACAGGTAGGCGCCGTCGGCCGGCGGCGAACCGTTAGGGATTACCCACAGACGCTGCAAGCCCATGACATGGTCGATGCGCAAGCCACCGGAGTGGGCGAAGTTGGCCCGCAGCATTTCGATGAAGGCCCGGAAACCATTGCGTACCAGGCCTTCGGGGGAGAACGCGGAAATCCCCCAGCCCTGGCCACTGCGGTTGAGAATGTCCGGTGGCGCACCGACGGTGAGAGAGGCGAGCAGTTCGTCCTGACGGCTCCAGGCCTGGCTGCCTCCGCCATCGGCACCGACGGCCAGATCGGCAATCAGGCCGATGCTCATGCCGCTGGCGCGGGCGGCGGTTTGCGCGCGCTCCAGGCAGCGCGTGATCAGCCACTGGCAGAAGGCGAAGAAGCCGATGCGTCCGGCATTTTCTTCGGCGAATGCCGCCAGTCGAGGTGTTCACCGCGGGCGGCGCGCGCCTCCTGGATGGCTTCGAAGCGACAGTGGTTTTCCAGCGCTTCGCCCGCCGCGTGACGAAAACTGCTGAAGTCTTCGTGCAACGGGTGTTCACCCTGGACGAAGCCTTCATATAGGGCCTGCAACAACCGATGCTTGGCTTCGGCGGCGGCCGGCCAGTCAATCAGCGGACGTTCTTGCAGCGCTTTGAATTCAATGGCCAGGCCGGTTGCATCGATGGCGGTACGCAGGGCGCGTTCGCCGAGAATGGTGCCGGGGGCGCAGTAAAGGCTGTTGAGAAACAAACGGCTGGACGGCGAATACGGGCTATAGCGTTGGGTGTCGCTTGAAAACATCGCATGCAACGGGCTGATCGCCAGCGCCTCGGCGCCACGCTCACCGGCCACCCGGGCGAGGTCCTCCAGAGCCTGGGTGTCACCAAACCCGCCATCGCCGGAGCGGCGCAATCCGTACAACTGCACGCTCAGGCCCCAGGCACGAGGAATGGGGTTATCCACGGCGTCGGCCACGCTGTAACAACGGGCCGGGGCCACCGCCAGGGTAAAGGTTTGTCCGTCGATGCCGACCTGTTGATAGCCGACCGGTACCAGCCCGGGCAGCACCGCGTTGGCGTCCAGTCTCAGGTTGAGCCGCGAACCGTCTTCGAGGTGGATTTCGCAAGGGGTTTGGGGCTCGAAATAACGCGCCAGGTCCAGGCCCACCCCCACATCGGCGGTGATCAATGGCGGCAAGTGGTGGGTCTGTTGCGCCGCTTGCAATTCCAGCAGGCTGGCGTCGATTTCCTGGGCACTGCCGGCCGGGTGGCCAAGGCCGCTCAGCACGTTGCGCAACACTGACGGCGCGACTTTTTGCGGGCGGCCGTTGGCGTCGATCCAGTCGACCGCGAGACCGGCACGGCTGGCCAGGATTTCCAGTTGCGCATCACTCATGGACGCTCTCCAAACGAGGTAGCAAAGGGGGCTGCAGCGGTGAGGCTGACGAGCGCGCAATACGGGGCAAGGGTGCCCTGGTCCAGAAGGCCGGCACTCTCTGGCGGGTATTCGAATAACCGCACGGCACCGGTCTGTGAGGTGTGGCCTACGGGCCTGTCGCTGAGGTTCAGGTCAATGCGCAGCTGGCTGCCATCGCCCAATCGCCAGGCTGCACTGACCGCGCCTTCGCCCAGCACGTCGGTGCCCAGTGCCTGGGTGCCCGGCAAGTGCGGGACGATGAGCCGGTGCCGGATCTGCAACAGTCGGCAGTACAGGTCGTGCATCTCGCTGTGGCCGATCGAGGGCAGGACAGGGCAGGACGCTGCAAATGTCTGCGGATCATTCGGGTCCGGAATGTGTTCGCGTTGACGCGAGTCCGCAAACGCGCTGAACGCCGCGAACTCGTTGCGCCGGCCATCGCGGACTAACTTCGCCAACTCACCATGATGGCTGGTGAAAAACAGGAAGGGTTGCTCGACGGCAAACTCGTCACCCATGAACAGCAGCGGAATCATCGGCGACAGCAGCAGCAACGCCGTGGCGGCCCGCAGCGCTTGCGGGTGGGCGAGTTGATGCAGGCGCTCGCCGAACGCCCGATTGCCGATCTGGTCATGGTTCTGCAAAAACAGGATGAAGGCGTTGGGCGGCAAATGCCCGCTGGGTTCACCGCGCGCCACACCATGGCGGTTGAGATGGCCCTGGAACACGAAACCCTGGCTCAGGCAGCGCGCCAGTTGTTCGGTGGGGTTTTGCGCGTAGTCGGCGTAATAGGCGTCGGTTTCGCCGGTCAGCAATACGTGCAGGGCGTTGTGGCCGTCATCATTCCATTGCGCGTCGTAACCCTGTTCGAGCAGGCTGGCCTGGTTGTGTTCGTTCTCGACCATCAGCCACACATGCCGCGCCGGTCCCGTCTGCTGGCGCACCCGTCGCGCCAGTTCCTGAAGAAAATCCGGATCCTGGATGGCGTGCACCGCGTCCAGGCGCAATCCGTCGAAACGGTATTCCAGCAGCCACATCAAGGCGTTTTCGATGAAGAAGTCCCGTACTTCGCGACGGCGCAAGTCGATTGCCGCGCCCCAGGGCGTGTGTCGGTCTTCGCGAAAGAAACCACTGGCATAACGATGCAGGTAATTGCCGTCCGGGCCGAAGTGGTTGTAGACCACGTCGAGAATCACCGCCAGACCGTGGCCGTGGGCGGTGTCGATCAAGTGCTTGAGTTGCTCGGGTGAGCCGTATGAAGCCTGGGGCGCGTAGGGCAGGACGCCGTCATAGCCCCAATTGCGCTCACCGGGAAACTGCGCGATGGGCATCAGTTCGATCGCGGTGACACCCAGTTCGACCAGGCGTGCCAGATGCTGCTCGACGGCAGAGAAGCCGCCGAGCGCACCGACGTGCAACTCATAAATCACCGCTTCGTGCCACGGTCGTCCCAGCCAGGTACTGTGTTGCCACGCATAGGCCAACGGATCGACCACCACGCTGGGCTGGTCAATGCCGCCGGCCTGAGCGCGAGAGGCAGGGTCGGGCACCTCCAGCTCGCCGTCGATGCTGTAGCGGTAGCGCGTGCCTGCCGGGCATCGGGTGTTGCTCACGAACCAGCCGTCGGCCTGGGGCAGCAACGGCAAGGACTGTCCATTTTCCAGTTCGACACTGACGTAGAACGCATCTGGCGCCCACAACGCGAATCGCGTGTGCTCTGCGTCCAGCATGATTGCGCCGTGAGGCCAGGTCTCAAGGGTCCGTAACGGCATCTTGAAAGCCTCTTACTGTTTGTTCGATTTCCCCAACGCTTTTGCCACAAGCCGTTCATAGAGTTCGGCGTAGGGTTCGACCGCCTTGCACCAGTTGAACGGCGCGGCCATGGCCCGGCAACGCATGGCGTGCAGCAGGTCGGGAAAGGCGAATACCTTGAATGCGCGACTCAGGGCTTCCTGATAGCTCTGCACCGTGGATTCATCGAACAGGAAACCGGTTACGCCGTTCTCGATGGTGTCGGCCAGGCCACCGGTATTGCGTGCCACCGGCAACGAGCCGAAGCGCTGGGCGTACATCTGGCTCAGGCCGCACGGCTCGTAACGCGACGGCATCAGCAGGAAGTCGCTGCCGGCGAACATGCGTCGGGCGTCGGTTTCGTTGAAGCCGATGCGCACGCCGATCTGCCCGGGGAAACGCAGGGCCAGTTCGCGCATCGACTGTTCTTCTTCCGGCTCGCCACGGCCGATGATCGCGATCTGGCCACCGGATTTGACGATGTATTCAGAGACCGCCTCGGTGAGGTCCAGGCCTTTCTGATAAACCAGCCGCGAGACCACTGCAAACAGTGGGCCTTCGGAATGTTCCAGGCCAAACAGCTCGCGGACATGAGCGGCGTTCACGGCCTTGCCCTCCCAGTCGCCGATGCTGAACGGGCAGAACAGGTGCGGATCGGTCGCCGCATCCCAGCTTTCATCGATGCCGTTGGGAATCCCGCTGAGCAGGCCTTGCTGGGTCTTGGCGGCGAGAAAACCGTCGAGACCGCAGCCGAAATCCGGGGTAGTGAKTTCCTGGGCGTAGGTCGCGCTGACCGTGGTGATGTGGCTCGAATAGGCCATGCCGGCCTTGAGGAACGACATCTTGCCGTAGAACTCCATGCCTTCTTGCTGCAGCGCGTGATGGGGGATGCCCAATTCGGGGCACGAACCCAGGCTGATCACGCCCTGGTACGCCAGGTTGTGGATGGTGAACAGGGTGGGCGTGCGCTGTCCACGCCAGTGCATATAAGCAGGGGCCAGACCGGCCGGCCAGTCATGGGCGTGCACCAGGTCCGGGCACCAGTGGATTTGCGCGAGGTTGGCGGCAATATCGGCCGCCGCCAGGCCCAGGCGGGCGAAACGGATATGGTTGTCCGGCCAGTCGCGGCCGTTGTTGGCGCCGTAGGGCGAACCTTCGCGCTCGTAGAGTTCGGGGCAGACCAGTACGTAAATGACCAAACCGTCGGGCATGTCCATGCGCCCGATCTTGCACGGTGGCAATGCAGCATGACCGCCAAGCTCACCGATGATATGAATGGGGTTCTCGCTGTGCATCACCTGCGGGTAACCCGGGATCAACACCCGCACATCGTGCAGATGGGCCATGGCCCGCGGCAGCGCTGCGGAAACGTCGCCCAGGCCACCGGTTTTCACCAGGTCGGCGATTTCCGAGGTAACGAACAAGACTTTTTTTCGGTTCGGATTCCGGTTGGCTACCGGGGTCAGCGTCCTGCTGCCTGGAACACTGACGGGTTGGGTGTTTGCGGCAGTTACGGCGCTCGACTCACCGACCTGATGAGCACGCTCTCCCTGTATTTCCATAGCCGTACTGGTCATATGAATCTCCCGTGTTGTTGATCTAATTCTTAGGTCTGGCAAACGGTGTTCCATGGCCAATTTCCGTGGCCGGGCGCAAACGCGCTACGCATCAGTGAGCAAGCGCTGCCCAATGCGCTGAAGCAGAATGGGTGAATGAGCCACTGCAAAGATTGCACCAGTCGCAACGCACCGTCTTTTCAGAGGACCGATCGGGACTGGAAAAAGTTTCGACTATTTTTCCACTTTGTGACCGGCCGGTTTCGTCTCGAGAAAATGAGTCTAGGCCAGAACTTAGAGCGGTGAAGGCCGGATGGCAAAATTGTTCGACAATCGGTTTGTAGCGGTACGGACGTGCCTGATCGAGGTGCAAATGCCCCGACGAAGTGCATGTTTTTTTGCGTTTTGGCCGCAAAAAGTCACGGGGCAGTCACATAAATGTGCGCCACGTTTTGGTGGTGGTGCACTGTTAAGGTGCAGTCTGGCCAGTCCCGCATTTGGCCGAACCACTGCCTTACTGCCCACCTTGGTGCCTTGTTATAGTTCGGGCCTCATTTTTGCCCGCAAAAGGATCACTGGCATGTCTCGGTACRGCGCGTTCAACGTCGAACTGGTCGATAAAATCGCCCATGTGCAGATCAACCGCCCGGAGAAGATCAACTCGATGAACGCTGCGTTCTGGAGCGAGATCGTCGAGATCTTCCAGTGGATCGACGACACCGATGAAGTGCGCGTGGTGGTTCTCAGCGGCGCAGGCAAGCATTTCTCCTCGGGTATCGACCTGATGATGCTGGCGGGCGTGGCCAATGAACTGGGCAAGGACGTCGGACGCAATGCGCGCCTGTTGCGGCGCAAGATCCTCACCCTGCAAGCGTCGTTCAATGCCGTCGATAACTGCCGCAAACCGGTGCTTGCGGCGATTCAGGGTTACTGCCTGGGTGGCGCCATCGACCTGATTGCCGCGTGCGACATGCGTTATGCCGCCGAGGACGCACAGTTTTCGATCAAGGAAATCGACATCGGCATGGCCGCCGACGTCGGCACGTTGCAACGCTTGCCGCGGATCATCGGTGACGGCATGCTGCGTGAACTGGCTTACACTGGTCGCACGTTTGGCGCCGACGAAGCAAGGAGCATGGGCCTGGTCAATCGCGTCTACAGCGACAACGCCAGCCTGCTCGACGGCGTCATGGGCATTGCCCGCGAAATCGCCGGCAAGTCGCCGATCGCCGTCACCGGCACCAAAGAGATGATCAGCTACATGCGCGACCATCGCATCGATGACGGCCTCGAATACATCGCTACCTGGAACGCCGCCATGCTGCAATCCACCGATCTGCGCGTGGCCATGGCCGCCCATATGAGCAAACAGAAACCCGAATTTCTGGATTGATAAACCATGATTCCTCGCTGGACCACTGCAGTACTGGACACCGATCAACCCGGCGGCTGGGCTGTCGCGCGCAGCCCCGAAGGCTTTCTGTTCGATGACAATGGCGCACTGTTTGCGCGCGAATGGCTCAAGCGCCAGGACCTGCCGATTCTCGCCGAGCATGGCATCGGTCATCTCGATGGCGAGCCGGTCTATCTGCTGGAGCTGCGCAATCACAGCGAGGTGCCGGGCTGCAACTGGAAAGGCCTGCGGGCGTTCATGCTGGAGGGCGATCACACGCTCTACAAGGTGCTTGGTTACGCCGCGCAGATCGGCACCTGGGCCCGTGAACATCGCTTTTGCGGTAACTGCGGTCAGGCCATGATCCAGGTGCCGCGCGAACGGGCGATGTATTGCCAGCCGTGCGATCTGCGCAGCTATCCACGGATTTCGCCGAGCATGATCGTACTGGTGACCCGCGGCGACGAGATTCTGCTGGGGCGTTCGCCGCGTTTTGTGCCGGGGGTCTACAGCACCCTGGCCGGGTTTGCCGAGCCGGGCGAATCGGCCGAGGACTGCCTGATTCGCGAGGTTCGCGAAGAGGTGAGCATCGAGGTCAAGAACATCCAGTACATGGGCAGCCAGTGCTGGCCGTTCCCGCACTCGATGATGCTCGGCTTTCATGCCGAATATGCCGGTGGCGAGATTGTCTGTCAGGAAGACGAAATCGAGGACGCCCAGTGGTTCAACGTGCACGAGCTGCCGCCGTTGCCGGCGTCACGCTCGATTGCCCGTTACCTGATCGACGTCTATGTGGCGCGGCGCTTAGGCCACGCTGAACCAGTGCTGCCAGGCTAGGCGCACCGTTAGGCCCAACACCACGGTGATGAACACCGGACGAATGAATTTCGCACCGCCACTGATGGCGGTGCGGGCGCCGAAGAACGCGCCGACCATCAACGACGAGCCCATGCACAGGCCGATGATCCAGTCCACCTGACCGGAAAAGATGAAGATCGACAGCGCTGCCGCGTTGCTGACGAAGTTCATGCTGCGCGCCACGCCGCTGGCCTTCACCAGGTCGACGGGGTAGAGCAACAGGCTGCTCACGGTCCAGAACGCGCCCGTGCCGGGACCGGCCACGCCGTCATAGAAGCCGAGGCTGAAGCCTTGGGTCGACTGCCACTTTTTCTTGATCGGTGCATCGCTGTCCGTTGGCGCTTTCGGCGTGCCGCCAAACAAAAGATAAACGCCACAGGCGAAGACGATCACCGGCAGCATTTTGTTCAGCCACTCCGCCGGCAGGTAATGCGCGACCACGGCACCGGTCAGCGCGCCGACCAGGGTGCCGATGATGGCGTGCATCCATTGCGCGGGGTGGAACAGCTTGCGGCGGTAGAAGGTGAAACTGGCAATCGCCGAACCGAAGGTCGAGCTGAGCTTGTTGGTGCCCAGTACCAGGTGCGGCGGCAGGCCGGCGGTCAACAAGGCGGGGGTGGTCAACAGGCCGCCGCCACCGGCGATGGCATCGATGAAACCGGCAACAAAAGCGACAAGGGCCAGGATGGCCAGGGTGGAGAGGTCAACGCTGAGTTCGAAAGGCATGGGATCGGCTTATTCGGCGGGTGCAGGAAGAGGCTGCGGGGAAGGGCAGCATCTTAACCACCTGCACACACAAAACCAATGTAGGAGCGAG
>NZ_JBGCUL010000147.1:0-7909 GCF_054177685.1 Pseudomonas sp. P5_A2_2 | reverse complement strand
GTTGCGCGCGTAGGATCATTATCCTGGACCGAAATCGAGTATCGATCTGGTTGTTCCTTGGAGGGCAAGCCTACAGTCAGCTTCTTTAAAAACTTTGAATACAATAAATCCTGTGACTCTTTTCGAGTCGTTTCAGAAAGCGATGGTAAATACACCTCTAGAAAGAACGCGCGACGCAACGCTTCACTTTGCAAGTTGCGAGTAAAAACATCAAACACATCCTTTACTGTATAAGGTGTAAGCTCCAACTCTTTGGTTCGACCATAGTTAAAATCGGCGATCCCATTAAAAGTTGGTGGCAGCAAATATACACGAGCCTCATAAACTGACTTACTGATAAACGCATAAGCTGTTGCACCCAAAACAACAACTAAAGTAGTGCACAGTATCATTACTTTTTGAGCCCAAAGGGATCTCATCAACTCAAAAAAATCTATCTCATCCGACCCGGGCTTGGTCGATGGGTCATTCGTCATTCTGGCCAGCCTTTTCTAGTATGCATTTATGATGTTGCTTTTCATGTTCCAAGCTCGTATTTTAACGAATTCTAGGGTGCGTTTTCTTCTTTTGCGCAAAAATAAAAGCTAAAAGATGCCCTATTGCCATACCGCTCAGCAACACAAAAATTAGCGATACAGCTAGCGGAAGCTCCGGCGACGACCATCCAAGAAATACCAGTGAAACAGATTGCTTATTTTCAAGCACAAAAATGACTGTCGCAAATACAATCAGCAGTGCAATTACAAAAAAAACTATGCGCTTGACATAACTCATCGAAAAGTCTCTCGCAAATATCGATTACTGCTTTGCATCCTCGTCCTCATCCTCATTAACCCGATCCCTCAACTCTTTCCCGGGCTTGAAATGCGGAACAAATTTGCCGTCGAGACTGACCGACTGACCAGTTTTCGGGTTACGACCTACGCGTGGCGCCCGGTAGTGCAGAGAGAAGCTGCCAAACCCCCGGATCTCGATGCGATCCCCGGTAGCCAGACATTGGGACATTTGCTCAAGCATGGTCTTGATGGCCAGCTCCACATCCTTGGATGAGAGCAGCCCTTGATGGGTGACAATTCGTTCGATCAACTCCGACTTCGTCATATTTTTCCCTTCTTTTTCAAGCAGCTAGATCAGCGCTTCAAAGGTTTTAGCACGCCGGCATGATTTTGAACAGCCCGAGTTTTGCCATCTATTCCCCAACCCCAAAATGCTTGATTCCTGAAAGGCGGAAGACCTCTGAGCGGTTACCACCTCATCGACAGATCACCAACATAGTGCGCGTCAGGAACCCTGCCGGATTGAATCCAAAGAGGAAGCTTTCCTCCTCTTCCTTGACATCGTCAGATCTCGCTACAACTTTGTAGCCTGCCCCTCTGCACTCCTTGGCCGCGCGCTTGTAACACCTCTCCCATCTCGAACCGAGCCCCGAACAATCGACCTCTATGCCGCTAACCCCGCGCACTACGTGAGTTTTGGCATTGGTGGTACAACCCGCTAGCGCCAGCACTGCTACTGCGACAATTAGCTTGTTCATTCACGTCCTTTTGCCAGAAAGCCTACCGGGCGATCATTAGTCTCAGGCTAAAGACTAGCTGCAAATAAGCGCTTGATCCGACTAAACAATCAGACATTTTTTCAGCACCTTTGGTTCACGACTCGAGCAGCTACAGCCGAGCGAAACTCACCAAACTCCAGGCACAAAAAAGGGCGACCGAAGTCGCCCTTTTTTACAGAAAGTCAGAACTTAGTTCTGCTTTTCCATTTGTGCACGCAGCAGGTCACCCAGAGTGGTGGCCACAGGAGCATCAGTAGCTACTGGCTTGTCGCGCAGGCTCTGGATTGCTTCTTTCTCGTCTTCAACGTCTTTCGACTTGATCGAGAGCTGGATTACACGGCTCTTGCGGTCAACGCTGATGATCTTGGCTTCTACTTCTTCGCCTTCTTTCAGAACGTTGCGCGCGTCTTCAACGCGGTCACGGCTGATTTCGGAGGCTTTCAGAGTCGCTTCGATATCGTCGGCCAGAGTGATGATGGCGCCTTTAGCGTCAACTTCCTTCACGATGCCTTTAACGATGGCGCCTTTGTCGTTCTCTTGAACGTACTCGGAGAACGGATCGCTTTCCAGTTGCTTGATACCCAGGGAGATGCGCTCGCGCTCTGGGTCAACCGACAGGATAACGGTGTCCAGCTCGTCGCCCTTCTTGAAGCGGCGAACGGCTTCTTCGCCCACTTCGTTCCAGGAGATGTCGGACAGGTGAACCAGACCGTCGATGCCGCCGTCCAGACCAATGAAGATACCGAAATCGGTGATCGACTTGATGGTGCCGGAGATTTTATCGCCCTTGTTGAACTGGCCAGAGAAATCTTCCCATGGGTTGGATTTGCACTGCTTGATGCCCAGGGAGATACGACGACGCTCTTCGTCGATGTCCAGAACCATGACTTCCACTTCGTCGCCGACTTGTACGACTTTCGAAGGGTGGATGTTCTTGTTGGTCCAGTCCATTTCGGAAACGTGTACCAGACCTTCAACGCCTTCTTCCAGCTCAGCGAAGCAGCCGTAGTCGGTCAGGTTGGTTACACGCGCGGTAACGCGAGTGCTTTCCGGGTAACGGGCTTTGATAGCAACCCATGGATCTTCGCCCAGTTGCTTCAGGCCCAGGGAAACACGATTGCGCTCGCGATCGTACTTCAGAACCTTGACATCGATCTCGTCGCCAACGTTGACGATTTCGGAAGGATGCTTGATACGCTTCCAAGCCATGTCGGTAATGTGCAGCAGGCCATCGACGCCACCCAGATCGACGAATGCGCCGTAATCGGTGAGGTTCTTGACGATACCTTTGACTTGTTGGCCTTCCTGCAGGGATTCCAGCAGAGCTTCGCGCTCGGCGGAGTTCTCGGCTTCCAGGACGCTGCGACGGGAAACGACAACGTTGTTGCGCTTCTGGTCCAGCTTGATGACCTTGAATTCCAGCTCTTTGCCTTCCAGGTGCGTGGTGTCGCGCACTGGACGGACGTCAACCAGAGAACCTGGCAGGAACGCACGGATGCCGTTAACGTCGACAGTGAAGCCGCCTTTAACCTTACCGTTGATAACGCCCTTGACCACTTCTTCGGCTGCGAAGGCTGCTTCCAGAACAATCCAGCATTCAGCGCGCTTGGCTTTTTCACGGGACAGCTTGGTTTCACCAAAGCCGTCTTCAACCGAGTCCAGAGCAACGTGAACTTCGTCACCGACGTTGATGTTCAGTTCGCCAGCGTCGTTGTAGAACTGCTCAAGCGGGATGAGTGCTTCAGACTTCAGGCCAGCGTGAACGGTTACCCAGCGAGCCTGGTAATCGATATCAACGATAACACCGGTGATGATGGAGCCTGCCTGAAGGTTCAGGGTTTTTAGGCTTTCTTCAAAGAGTTCCGCAAAGCTTTCGCTCATTTTAATTCCTGTTGATGAGGGCGAAGAATACGCCCATCTCCACACCCCAGACGGTGTGGGTTAGTTTCATTTAAAAGAAGCCACCGCAGGACTATGACTGGTCCCCTGCGGCCTTCTTGGTCACCCGGCGATATCGCGAATGGCGATCTCGCTCATGATGCGTTCCAGCACCTGGTCGATGGATAATTCCGTGGAATCCAGCTGTATGGCGTCAGCCGCCGGTTTGAGCGGGGCTACCGCTCGCTGGGTGTCACGCTCATCGCGCGCACGTATCTCATCTAGCAGACTCGACAGACTAACACCCTCGACTTTGCCCTTCAACTGCAAATATCGTCGGCGTGCCCGCTCCTCGGCGCTGGCGGTCAGAAAAATCTTCAGCGGCGCATCAGGAAAAACCACGGTGCCCATGTCGCGACCATCCGCCACAAGACCCGGCGCTTCCTGAAAAGCTCGCTGGCGCTGCAACAGCGCCTCGCGTACAGCAGGCAACGCAGCCACCTGGGAAGCGCCGGAACCGACGCTTTCGGTGCGAATGACATCGCTGACTTCATCACCTTCCAGAATGATGCGTTGCAACTGACCGTCCGTCGCCGCGATGAACTGCACATCCAGATGAGCGGCGAGTTTCTTCAGCAGCTCTTCATTGGTCAGGTCGACACCATGATTATGCGCGGCAAAGGCCAGCAATCGGTACAACGCACCGGAGTCCAGCAGGTTCCAGCCCAGGCGCTTGGCCAGAATCCCGGCGACCGTGCCCTTGCCCGAACCGCTTGGCCCATCGATGGTGATGACCGGTGCAATGCTGATCACGACTGTGCCTCTTGTGCCACGCGAATACCGACCTGTGCGCACAGCGCCAGGAAATTCGGGAACGAAGTCGCGACGTTGGCGCAATCATGAATGCGGATCGGGGCACTGGCGCGTAGCGAAGCAACGCTGAACGCCATGGCGATACGGTGATCGCCATGGCCGTGCACTTCACCGCCGCCGATCTGACCGCCGTCGATGATGATGCCATCCGGGGTTGGCTCGCATTTGACGCCCAGCGCCAGCAAACCATCCGCCATGACCTGGATGCGATCCGACTCCTTGACCCGCAGCTCTTCGGCACCACGCAACACGGTGCGCCCTTCAGCACAGGCAGCGGCGACGAAGAGCAYCGGAAATTCGTCAATGGCCAATGGAACCAGCGCCTCGGGAATCTCGATACCTTTGAGTTTAGCTGCACGCACGCGCAAGTCAGCCACCGGTTCACCACCCACTTCACGCTGGTTTTCCAGGGTGATATCGGCGCCCATCAGGCGCAGGATGTCGATCACACCGGTACGGGTCGGGTTGATGCCGACGTGCTCGAGTACCAGTTCCGAACCCTCGGCGATCGAGGCCGCCACCAGGAAAAATGCCGAGGAAGAGATATCACCCGGGACTTCAATGTGGGTCGCGGTCAGTTTGCTGCCAGATTCGACCGATGCGGTAGCACCGTTGACCGTTACCGGATAGCCGAAACCGCGCAGCATGCGCTCGGTATGGTCGCGGGTCGGAGCAGGCTCGGTAACCGTGGTCTTGCCTTCGGCATACAGGCCGGCCAACAGCAGGCAGGACTTAACCTGGGCACTGGCCATCGGCATGGTGTAGGTCAGGCCCTTGAGCTTGTTGCCACCACGAATGGTCATCGGTGGACGACCCTCGGCGGCGGTTTCGATCACGGCGCCCATTTCACGCAGCGGATTGGCCACGCGATTCATCGGGCGCTTGGACAGCGATGCGTCGCCGGTCAGGGTGCTGTCGAAGTTCTGCGCGGCCAGCAGGCCGGACAGCAGACGCATCGAAGTACCGGAGTTGCCCAGATAGATCGGGCCCGGCGCCGGCTTCAGGCCATGCAGGCCAACGCCGTGAATGGTCACGCGTCCGTGGTGTGGGC
This sequence comes from Pseudomonas sp. P5_A2_2, assembly GCF_054177685.1. Taxonomy (NCBI): domain Bacteria; kingdom Pseudomonadati; phylum Pseudomonadota; class Gammaproteobacteria; order Pseudomonadales; family Pseudomonadaceae; genus Pseudomonas; species Pseudomonas sp. P5_A2_2. The sequence goes on along the minus strand of NZ_JBGCUL010000147.1, from coordinate 2,552 downwards.
CTTCAATGACCACGCCCATGTCACGGAATGCCTGCAAGGTCGCCAGGGCATCTTCGCCCTCGAGGAAGCCTTCGACTTCGGTGACGCCTTCAGCCAGGGAGCCGAGCATGATCGAACGGTGGGAAATCGATTTGTCACCTGGTACGCGAATCCGACCGGACAGGCGGCCACCAGGTTGAGCCAGGAAAATCAGATCGTTGGAATTCATAGCGTCCACATAGGCCCTGCGGGCCAGGATTTTACTGAAATGCTCGCGAGCAACCCGGGCGCGAGTGAAAACGCCCAACAATTGGTGCCCATCCCCTGCATCGACCGCGTCGCGCAAGGCGTCGAGATCGCTGCGAAATGTATCGAGTGTGCGCAGGACAGCTTCGCGGTTGGCGAGAAAGATGTCGTGCCACATGACCGGGTCGCTTCCGGCGATTCTTGTGAAATCGCGGAAACCGCCCGCAGCGTAACGGAAGATCTCAAGATTTTCATTGCGCTTGGCCAACGAATCGACCAAGCCGAACGCCAGCAAGTGCGGCAGATGACTGGTCGCCGCCAAGACTTCGTCGTGACGTTCAACCTGCATGTGCTCGACATCGGCGCCCAATTCGCGCCACAAACGGTCGACTACCGCCAGGGCTGCCGGATCGGTTTGCGCCAGCGGCGTCAGGATCACTTTATGGCGACGGAACAATTCGGCGTTGGAGGCTTCCACCCCGCTCTGCTCGGAACCGGCAATCGGGTGCCCCGGCACGAAGCAAGACGGCATGCTGCCAAAGGCTTCGGTGGCCGCACGCACCACATTGCCCTTGGCACTGCCGACATCGGTCAGGATCGCCTGGCCCAGATCCATGCCCGCCAGACGCGCGAGCACTTTCTCCATGGCCAGGATCGGCACCGCCAGCTGAATGACGTCGGCGCCCTGACAAGCAACGCCCAGGTCTTCCTCACAGCGATCCACCACACCCAATTCGACCGCGAGTTTGCGCGATTGCGGATCGAGATCGACCCCGACCACTTCGCGGCATATGCCACTCTCACGCAACCCCTTGGCAAACGAACCGCCGATCAATCCAAGACCGACCACCACCAGGCGACCGATCATAGGTTCAGCAGATTGCAGCGCAGTGACATCAACCACGAGCCAGAACCTTGGTCAGCGCTTCAAGGAAGCGGCTGTTCTCTGCCGGCAGGCCAATGGTGATGCGCAGGTGATTCGGCATGCCGTAGTTGGCCACCGGGCGCACGATCACGCCCTCACGAAGCAAGCCCTGGAACACCGGGGCCGCGACTTGATCGAGATCGACGCAGATGAAATTGCCTTTGGACGCAATCCAGCTCAGCCCCAGCTCACGGAATCCGGCTTCCAGTTGCTGCATGCCGGACTCGTTCAACTGACGGCTTTGCGCCAGATACTCCTCGTCCTTCAAAGCCGCACAAGCAGCGGCCAGGGCCAGGCTGTTGACGTTGAATGGCTGGCGTACACGGTTCAGCACGTCTGCGACCACCGCTGTGGACAACCCATAACCCACGCGTAGCGCCGCCAGCCCATAGGCCTTGGAGAAAGTGCGGGAAACCAACAGGTTCGGATAAGCCGCCAGGAAGTCCAGACCATCCGGCATATCACTGCCTTCGGCGTACTCGATGTAGGCCTCGTCCAGCACCACCAGCACATGCTCCGGAACATCCTGCAGGAATTCGTCCAGCGCCTCGGCGTCGAACCAGGTCCCGGTCGGATTGTTCGGGTTGGCGATGAACACCACGCGGGTATTGGCATCGATGGCTGCCAGCATGGCAGGCAGGTCATGCCCCCAATCCTTGGCCGGAACCACCTTGGCCTGCGCGCCGACTGCCTGAGTGGCAATCGGATAGACAGCGAACGCATGCTCGCTGAACACGGCATTCAGGCCCGGCGCCAGATAGGCGCGCGCCACCAGCTCAAGAATGTCGTTGGAACCATTGCCCAGCGTCACTTGATTGAGCTCGACTCGGCACTGCTCGGCCAGCAGGGTCTTGAGCGCAAAACCGTTGCCGTCCGGATAGCGGGTCAGCTCGGCCAGCGCATCGCGGATCGCCGCCAGCGCCTTGGGGCCGGGGCCCAGCGGGTTTTCGTTGCTCGCCAGTTTGACGATGCTGGCTGGATCGAGATCCAGCTCGCGAGCCAGTTCGTCCACGGGTTTGCCCGGAACGTAAGGCGAAAGTTGTTGCACGCCCGGCTGTGCCAGAGCGAGGAAATTGCCACTCATTTGCTACCGCCCCTTAGAGAACTGCTTTCGGGTAGGAACCCAGCACTTTGAGTGCCACCGCTTCCTGACTGATCTTTTCCAGCACACTTTTGACCAGCGGGTCGCGGTGGTGGCCGACGAAGTCGATGAAGAACACGTAGGTCCACTTGCCACTGCGCGACGGACGAGTCTCGATTCGCGTCAGGTCGATGCCATTGTCGTGGAACGGCACCAGCAACTCGTGCAACGCACCCGGGTTGTTGCTCATGGAAACGATGATCGATGTCTTGTCGTCGCCAGTCGGCGGCACTTCCTGATTACCGATCATCAGGAAGCGCG
>NZ_JBGCUL010000146.1:0-7912 GCF_054177685.1 Pseudomonas sp. P5_A2_2 | reverse complement strand
GTGGATAACTTCAGCGGCCCCTGGCATTTGCCAGCACCCAACCCGTTCTTATGCTGCGAAGCACCGGCACCCAACGCCGGATTGATTCGCGGCCAAACCAGCGCCCACCGCGGCCTGCGCACTTTTGCCCAGGATCGCTCGCGCAGCCGTCGTGAACGTTCGCCGATGCAATTCAGCCAGGCATGGCCGGACAACAACGCGGATGGTGCGATTTATCTGCGCTGGCGCCTGGACTCGGCTCCCGGCAGCCATCTTCAATCACGACTGGAAAACCACCTGCAACCGTTGCGCGAAGACGCGCGCCAGGCCGGTGTGGATTTTTCCTTCAGCGCGTCGGGCAGCGAATGGCTGCTGAAAATGACCGGGCTACAGGAACCGATGCCCAGCGTCCTTGAGCATGTGCTGAAAGAACTGACAAACCCTGATGCCGTTGTCTCACAATCCGAACCGACGAGTGTTGCGCTAATTCCGATTCGGCAACTGCTCAAAACATTGCCCGATCACTGCCTCGAGCACAGCACGAGCTCGGATGACCTGCAGCAACTCTGGTCGAGTGCGCGATGGGATGGGTTGGCCATCGGCTTATCGGCTCAGACTCAAGCGGCCATGGGCCTGGCCTTGAGCCGCATACCCGGCACGCCGGACAATCAGCTGACGCCACCCTCCTCGATCCATTCACAACGTCTGTGGAACACTGTCGATACCGGCTCCAGCGAGCACGCGCTGCTGCTGTTTTGCCCTACAGCTACCGATGAAATGGCCGACGAAGCCGCGTGGCGTTTGCTGGCACACCTCTGCCAGACGCCGTTCTACCAGCGCCTGCGGGTTGAGCTGCAGCTCGGCTATGCAGTGTTCAGCGCCCTGCGACAGATTCACGGGCAAACCGGGTTGCTGTTCGGCGTGCAATCGCCAAGCGTTGCACCGGCGGAGCTGCTGCAACACATCGAGCAATTCCTCAGCGGATTGCCAGAGCTGATCAACGCCATCGACGACACCTCGTTCATCGCCCAGCGCCAGACCTTGGCCGAGCAGTTTTCCAGCGCCGCATTGCCCACTGCCCAAGCTGCGGAAATGCTTTGGCAGGGCAAGTTGGGCGGCCGCTCGTCGGATTATCTGACTCAATTGCCCGAGGCAATCCTGCTGATCGAGCGGGCCGAACTGCTGGCCGCCGTAAAGCGATTGAATCAGGCCGAGGGCGGTTGGCGCTGCCTGGCGAACAGCCCTGCACCCGGCACTCCCTGGCAAGCGACAAAATGATCATTACCGGAGCTGTAAGGCGCTTTCTCAAAGTTTCACGGGCAATCCCTTCGAAATTTTGAGTAACATAGCCACCTAACTGTCTGGAACATCTCTGATTTGAGGTGGACTATACCTATAGATAGCGCTGTCTCACCCCCACCTGAAGGAGTTCAACTTATGGCCTGGACCAAACCTGCCTACACCGACCTGCGTATCGGCTTTGAAGTCACCATGTACTTCGCCAGYCGCTAATCTGCCTTGGCAGACTGCAGCTAACGCCTCGGTTATCCCGAGGCGTTTTATTTTCAGCGTTGAAATGATGGAGCGCCCATGTTTGTCCAGATTCTAGGTTCCGCTGCCGGCGGCGGCTTCCCCCAGTGGAACTGCAACTGCGTGAACTGCGCAGGCTTTCGTGACGGCAGCCTGCGGGCCAAGGCGCGGACGCAATCGTCCATCGCGATTTCCGATGACGGCGTGAACTGGGTGCTGTGCAACACCTCCCCGGACATCCGCGCCCAACTCCAGAGCTTCGCCCCGATGCAGCCGGGCCGCGCCCTGCGCGATACCGGGATCGGCGCGATCATCCTGATGGACAGCCAGATCGACCACACCACCGGCCTGCTCATGCTGCGCGAGGGCTGCCCGCATCAGGTCTGGTGTACCGACATGGTCCACGAGGATCTGAGCACTGGTTTCCCACTGTTCAACATGCTGACTCACTGGAACGGCGGGCTGAACTGGAACCGTATCGAACTCGATCAAAGCTTCACCATCCCCGCCTGCCCGAACCTGCGCTTCACCCCGCTGCCTTTGCGCAGTGCCGCGCCGCCGTACTCGCCACACCGCTTCGACCCGCATCCGGGCGACAACATTGGCCTGATCATCGAAGACCTCAACACCGGCGGCAAACTATTCTACGCACCGGGACTGGGCAAGGTTGATGCGCCACTCCTGGAAATCATGGCCGGCAGCGATTGCCTGCTGGTGGATGGAACCTTGTGGGATGACGATGAAATGCAGCGGCGCGGCGTCGGTACCCGTACCGGTCGCGAAATGGGCCACCTGGCACAGAACGGCCCTGGTGGAATGCTCGAAGTGCTGGAACAACTGCCCGAGCAGCGCAAGGTACTTATCCACATCAACAACACCAACCCGATTCTCGATGAAGACTCGCCGGAGCGTGCGGAGCTGGATCGGCGCCAGGTTGAAGTGGCGTATGACGGCATGAGTATTGTGTTGTAGCGGATGGCCCTATCGCGAGCAAGTCGGATCGCCGCACCGTCGCTCCCACAGTTGACCGCGTAACCCTGTGGGAGCGAGCTTGCTCGCGATGAGGCAGGTACAAGCACTACACCTCTATGGTTGTTCCTGGAGAACCGCAATGACCAACACCCCAATGTCCCCCGCCGAATTCGAAGCGGCCCTGCGCGCCAAAGGCGCCTACTACCACATCCATCACCCCTACCATGTGGCGATGTACGAAGGCCGGGCCACCCGCGAACAGATTCAGGGCTGGGTCGCCAACCGTTTCTACTATCAGGTGAACATCCCCCTGAAGGACGCGGCGATCCTCGCTAACTGCCCGGACCGCGAGATCCGCCGCGAATGGATTCAGCGCCTGCTCGACCACGACGGCGCGCCCGGTGAAGACGGAGGTATCGAAGCCTGGCTGCGTCTGGGCCAGGCCGTGGGCCTCGACCCGGACCAGCTGCGTTCCCAGGAGCTGGTGCTGCCCGGCGTGCGCTTCGCCGTGGACGCTTACGTCAACTTCGCCCGCCGTGCCAGTTGGCAGGAGGCCGCGAGCAGCTCGCTGACCGAACTGTTCGCCCCGCAAATCCACCAGTCACGCCTGGACAGTTGGCCTCAGCATTACCCATGGATCGACCCGGCCGGCTACGAGTATTTCCGCACGCGCCTGGGCCAGGCACGGCGGGATGTCGAGCATGGTCTGGCGATCACGTTGCAGCACTACACCACCCGTGAAGGCCAGGAGCGCATGCTGGAAATTCTCCAGTTCAAACTGGACATTCTTTGGAGCATGCTCGATGCCATGAGCATGGCCTACKAACTGAAACGCCCGCCGTATCACAGCGTGACCGGGGAACGGGTCTGGCATAAAGGAATCACCTTATGAGTTTCGATCGCAGCAAGACCCCGACCTGGCGTCCCGGCTATCGTTTCCAGTACGAACCGGCACAGAAAGGCCACGTGCTGCTGTACCCGGAAGGCATGATCAAGCTCAACGAAAGTGCCGCGCTGATCGGTGGTTTGATTGACGGTGAACGGGATGTCGCGGCGATCATCAATGCGCTCGACCAACAGTTCCCCGGCGTGCCCGAGCTCGGTGACGACATCGAGCAATTCATGGAGGTTGCCCGTGCGCAGCACTGGATCGAACTTGCCTGATTCATCGGTGCAAGTGCCGCCCAAACCTGAAATCGGCTTGCCGCTATGGCTGCTGGCCGAGCTGACGTACCGCTGCCCGCTGCAATGCCCGTACTGCTCCAATCCGCTGGATTTCGCCGAACAAGGCAAGGAGCTGAGCACCGAACAGTGGATCAAGGTGTTCCGCGAAGCGCGGGAAATGGGCGCCGCGCAGCTGGGCTTTTCCGGTGGCGAACCGCTGGTGCGYCAGGACCTCGCCGAGTTGATTGCCGAGGCCCGCAAGCTGGGTTTCTACACCAACCTGATCACCTCCGGCATCGGCCTCACCGAGCAGAAAATCAGCGACTTCAAGAAGGCCGGTCTCGATCACATCCAGATCAGCTTCCAGGCCAGCGACGAACAAGTGAACAATCTGCTGGCCGGTTCGAAAAAGGCCTTTGCGCAGAAACTGGAAATGGCCCGGGCGGTGAAAGCCCACGGTTATCCGATGGTGCTGAACTTCGTGACCCATCGGTACAACATCGACCAGATCGACCGCATCATCGAGCTGTGCATCGCCCTGGAAGCGGACTTCGTCGAGCTCGCCACCTGCCAGTTCTACGGCTGGGCGCAACTCAATCGCGTCGGGCTATTGCCGACCAAAGAACAACTGGTGCGCGCCGAACGCATCACCAACGAGTACCGCGCCAAACTCGAAGCCGAAGGGCATCCGTGCAAGCTGATTTTCGTCACCCCGGACTATTACGAAGAGCGCCCGAAAGCCTGCATGAATGGCTGGGGCAGTATTTTTCTGACGGTCACGCCAGACGGAACCGCGTTGCCCTGTCACGGTGCCCGACAGATGCCGGTGCAGTTTCCCAACGTGCGCGAGCACAGCATGCAGCACATCTGGTATGACTCGTTCGGCTTCAACCGCTTTCGCGGTTATGACTGGATGCCCGAGCCGTGCCGCTCCTGCGACGAGAAAGAAAAAGACTTCGGCGGCTGCCGCTGCCAGGCGTTCATGCTCACCGGTGATGCAAGTAACGCCGACCCGGTGTGCAGCAAGTCGCCACAACACGGCGTGATCCTCAAGGCTCGCGAAGAAGCCAGGCACGCTACCCAGACCATCGACCAACTGGCCTTTCGCAATGAACGAAACTCACGCCTCATCGCCAAAAGCTGAACCCTTCAGCGCTGCCAAAGCCGTGGCCGCCGGTATCGACTTTGCCGAACTGCAGGTCGGTCGACAGGGCCTGTTCTGGAACGAGTACCGACCTGAAGACGCGGCGTGCCGGATCTGGCATTGGCGTGACGGTGCAGCGAAATGCCTGACGCCACCTGAGTTCAGTGTGCGCAGCCGGGTGTACGAATATGGCGGTGGCGCGTTTTGTCTGACGGACGACGGTATCGTTTTCGTCAACGAGGCCGACCAGCAGTTGTATCGGCAATCACTACAAGACGAATTGCCCGAAAGGCYGACGTCCGGTGCGTGCCGTTATGGCGATCTGCAGTTCACCAACGGCCAGGTGCTGGCGGTCGAGGAGCACCGCGACCAACACCGACTGGTGGCGATCGATCTGCTCGATGGCGCACGTCACCTGCTGGCCGAGGGTGCTGATTTCTACGCGGCGCCGACGCTGAGCCCTGATGCCCGGCGCCTGGCCTGGATCGAGTGGAGTCGCCCGGATCAGCCATGGACAGCGACCCGCTTGATGGTTGCCGAGCGCCTCGCCAACGGCGGGTTTGCCGAGGCTCGTTGTGTGGCGGGCGACGGCGTTCAAGAGTCTGTGCAACAACCGCGGTTTGATACTGGCGGTCGCTTGTATTGCCTGACGGATCGCGCTGGTTACTGGCAGCCATGGAAAGAATCTGCAAATGGCCTGAGTCCGTTGCCATGTAGCACCGCGGACCATGGTCCCGCGCCCTGGCAACTTGGCGGCTGCACCTGGATACCGCTGAACGAAAACAGCTATCTGGCCAGTTGGACCGAAGGCGGGTTTGGCCGATTGGGTATTTGCGGCGACGCCAGCGCAGACTTCACTGGCGCCTACAGCCGCTTCCGCCATCTCGCCGTGGATGAGCAGTTCATCTATTGCATCGCGGCGTCGCCCGTCAGTTCAACCGCCGTCATCGCCATCGACCGCCAGAGCCGGCAAGTGAAAGTATTGGCCGGCGGCATTGCACCGCTTGCTCCCGACCAGATCAGCCGCCCGCAAACCTTGCGCTACCCGAGTGGCTCAGGCGAAGCACACGGCTTCTTCTACCCGGCGATGACCGGCGAGGCGAAACCGCCACTGGTGGTATTCATCCATGGCGGACCGACGTCGGCGTGCTACCCGATGCTCGATCCGCGCATTCAATTCTGGGCTCAGCGGGGCTTCGCCGTGGCCGACCTCAACTATCGCGGCAGCAGCGGTTATGGCCGGGCCTATCGTCAGGCGCTGCATTTGAGCTGGGGCGATGTGGATGTCGAAGACGCTTGCGCGGTGGTCAGTCATCTCGCCGAACGTGGCTTGATCGATGGCGACAAAGCGTTCATCCGCGGCGGCAGTGCTGGCGGTTACACCACCCTTTGCGCCTTGGCATTTCACAACGTGTTCCGCGCCGGCGCCAGTCTGTATGGGGTCAGCGATCCGGTGGCGCTGGGGCGCACGACCCACAAATTCGAAAGCGATTATCTGGATTGGTTGATCGGCGATCCTCTGCGGGATGCCGAACGCTACGCGGCCCGCACGCCTCTGCTGCATGCCGGCAACATCCGCGTGCCGGTGATCTTCTTCCAGGGGGAACTGGACGCCGTGGTCATCCCGCAGCAGACCCGCGACATGGTCGAGGCCCTGCAGAACAACGGCATCCTGGTCGAAGCGCATTACTACGCCGATGAACGCCATGGCTTTCGCAAGGCCGGCAATCAGGCCCATGCACTGGAGCAGGAGTGGTTGTTTTATCGGCGGGTGATGGATTTAGTGGACTGAAGCCCGCGCTCATTGCCGAAACGGTGGCGCGCCCTTCGCGGGCAAGTCGGATCGCCGCACCGCCGCTCCCACAGGTTCTGTGACATGCACAAATTCTGTGGGAGCGAGCCTGCTCGCGAAGGCGGTCTACCTGCCGACACTCAGCTCAGCGCTTGGCGATGATGTACACCGCATGCACGATCCCCGGAATGTAACCGCACAACGTCAGCAGAATATTCAGCCAGAACGCCCCGCCGAATCCTACTTGCAGAAACACACCCAGTGGCGGCAACAGGATGGCGATGATGATGCGAATAAAGTCCATGGGACAGCTCCTGATTCGGGTGGACTCGTTCGAGTCCTACAGCTAATCGACCTGTGCCGTTTGTCAGGGTTCAGCCCGATTCCTCAGGCCAGTATCTCCAGACCGTGTTTGCGCACAACACTCAGCAACTTCAGCGCCATGCCACTGGGGTGCTTATCCCCTGCTTCCCATTGCTTGACCGTGGAAGCACTGGTATTCAGGTAGCGCGCAAACACCGGTTGGCTGACATTGTTACGCTCGCGCAATGCCTTGATCTCCTGCGCGGGAATCGCATCCGGCACCCTTGCAAGACAGGACTCATCGAATTCACGCATGGTCGCCTTGCTGATTGCACCTATGGCGTACAAGGCACTGGCCGATTCGTGGATCGATTCCGATAGCTCACTTTTGAATTTTTTACTCATTTGGTATCTCCACAAACTCCTTTGCATCCAGCAAGCGCTGAATTTCCATTTCGGTCAGTCCACCATATGTCTTGGCCAACTCTCGCAAGTCGAGCAAATGCCTGGGACTGATATTGCTCTGATCTTTTTTTGCGTACAGGAACTGATAGACCCAATGAGCACCGCCCTTGGCCAGGATAATCGAGCGATGGCGGTTGGCATTCAAACGCTTCTTCCAGACCCCGCCGCCCAAATTGTCAGCCTGACCATTGAGCATTTCGGTGAATGCCTCCCGGAGTTCGTCATCACCGATCCAGGCCTTGGCAGCCTGCATTGCGAAGCGCTTTGTCTTGAACAGCCTTGGTGACATCGGCATCCCTTCCATAAAACATACCACCCAGTGGTATAGAAATCAAAACAAACGCGACAGTAATACCGTTTCGCTGGCACCGACACTCCCTGCCGATGCACGCTAGAAAGCCATTGATGTGCTAACCGCTCAAGCCGAAATTGCCTTTGGAAAAACCCGGCCACAAAAAAACGCCCCACGCCAAAAGTGTCGGGCGTGGGACGTGCGTATTACCGCGAGACGGTTCTGGAAATTGTGCAGGGCGCGCCTGATCAGACGGCAATCCCTTTACGGC
>NZ_JBGCUL010000145.1:0-8010 GCF_054177685.1 Pseudomonas sp. P5_A2_2 | reverse complement strand
GTGCCGGCCTACAAGATCGCCAGTTTCGAAAACACCGATTTGCCGTTGATTCGCCGGGTGGCCGCGACGGGCAAGCCGCTGATCATTTCCACCGGCATGGCCAGCATCGCCGAGCTCGATGAAACCGTGCGCGCCGCCCGCGAGGCTGGGTGCAAGGATCTGGTGCTGCTCAAATGCACCAGTACCTATCCGGCATCTCCCGCGAACAGCAATGTGCGCACGATCCCGCATTTGCGGGAATTGTTCGATTGCCAGGTGGGGCTGTCCGATCACTCCATGGGCGTCGGTGTGTCCGTGGCGGCGGTGGCACTGGGCGCAACGGTGGTGGAAAAGCATTTCACCCTCGAGCGTGCGGCCGGTGGCGTCGACGCCAGTTTCTCTCTGGAGCCCTCGGAGCTGGCCAGCCTGGTGATCGAAACCGAACGCGCCTGGCAAGCCATGGGGCACGTGCATTACGGCGTCACCGAGGCGGAGCGCCAATCCCTGGTGTACCGTCGATCGTTATATGTCACCCGGGACATGGAGGCCGGTGAGCCCTTCGACGGGAAAAATCTGCGAGCCATCCGTCCGGGTCTCGGGCTGGCGCCCAAACATGCGCAAAGCCTCCTGGAACGCCGTGCCCGTCAGGCTATCAAGCGTGGAACACCACTGGACTGGTCGTTGGTCGAATGACCCATTGCCGGGCTGATTCGGCAAAATAGCGTGACCTGCGAGTCATAACGGGCATCTTCACTGTATTGTATTGACCGGGAAGATGGCGCCTGACCCTTTATCGGGTTCAGTGATAGTCCTTTATGCTTCCCGGCCGTCGCCTTGGGGTGACAGAAATCCAGGTTTGTCGGCGCCCCTCGATTCCTGCGGGTGGTGGTATTGGGCTGTTTATTATTGGGAAGCCGTAATGATTGGCATAAAAAGCATTGCGAGCTACGTTCCTGTAGCCGGCGTGGACAATTACGCACAAGGTGCAAAATTCGAGAAGGATGAAGAATTCATCCTGGGCAAGATCGGTTCGGCTTTCCTGCCGCGCAAGGGCGTTGATCAGGAAACATCGGATCTGTGCGTTGAAGCGGCCAATGCGCTGTTTGCCGGCAACCCTGATCTGAAACGTGAATCCATCGATGCGTTGATTATCGTCACCCAGAACGGTGACGAAGAAGGCCTGCCGCATACCGCGGCCATCGTGCAGGACAAACTCGGCCTGCCGACCAACGTCGCCGCGTTCGATATTTCCCTGGGCTGTTCCGGTTACGTCTACGGCATCTATGCGATCAAGGGCTTCATGGAGGCCGCAGGCCTGAAGAACGGCCTGCTGATCACCGCCGACCCGTATTCGAAGATCGTCGACCCGGAAGATCGTAACACCACCATGTTGTTCGGCGATGCGGCCACCGCGACCTGGATGGGTGAAAACCCGACCTGGGCACTGGGCAAGGCCAAGTTCGGCACCGACGGTTCCGGCGCGCCACATTTGAAAGTCAGCGACGGCGTGTTCTTCATGAATGGCCGCCAGGTATTCAACTTCGCACTGCTCAAGGTGCCGGCACATTTGCATGAGTTGCTCGGCGAGTCGCAACTGAGCGCCGACGACATCGACGCGTTCTGCATTCACCAGGGCAGCGCGGCGATTGTCGATGCGGTCGCGCGGCGTTTCGAAGAATGCCCGCAGAAGTTCATCAAGGACATGGTCGAGACCGGTAACACGGTGTCGTCGAGCATTCCATTGCTGCTGGAAAAGCATATCCTCGATTCCGAATGGAAGCGCGTTGCGCTCAGCGGTTTCGGTGTGGGGCTGTCATGGGGTTCGGCGATCATCTATCGCCCTTGAGTGAAAGTTTTTTAATAAAAAGGCCGGTACAAAAAAGCGCTCAAGGGTTAACCTTGAGCGCTTTTTTGCTTGTAAGGAATGCGAGGTAGCATGAGCGAATGCTTTGAAGACAATGCTCAGGTTATCCAGCGGCGCTGGCCGTCGCTGTATGCGCGATTGGAAACGGAAGATCGCCTGGCCGTCGATGTCGACCTGATCGAAGGGCGGGACTCGACGTTGTGTGTGGGTGGCATCCAGCTCACCAGCCGCCATGATCGCCTGAGCGAGGCCCGTTTGCAGGCCGCCAGCCTCCCGCTCGACAAGGCACAGCTGCACGTTTACGGCACCGGCTTCGGCGATTTGCCTTCGGTTTTGCTGGAGCGCGCCGGGCTTGAAAAGCTCTATGTCCATATTCTCAACGGCGCGCTTTTCGCGCTGGTGTTGCAGCTGATCGATCAGCGCCAGTGGCTGGGCGATCCGCGTGTGCAATTGCTGTATGCCGGCGATCTGTCGGACATCTGCACACCGTTCTTTGCATTGCCTGCCGAGATGCTGCTGGCGGATGACTTTAGTGCGAAGATTCGTGATCGGCTGGTCAGCGAAGTGCACCTGAGTTTCAACAATCGTGAGTTCGACCCGCAGTCTCCCGTCATTCAGCAGCGCTTGCAGGACACCCTTGAAGTGCTGCTCGCCGATGATGATGTGGCACAGCTGTTTGGCACGTGTTCCGGGCGTGAAATCTATGTGATCGCCACAGGGCCCAGCCTTGAAGGGAATTTCGAGCGTTTGGCAGCGGTGCGCAATCAAACGCCGCGACCGCTGTTCATCAGCGTGGATACCGCTTACCGGCCCCTTCGCGAGCACGGAATCAAACCTGACCTGGTCGTGAGCATCGATCAGCGCATCAGCGTGCTGCACTTGCCGGGCGAGGGCTCCGAAGGCATTCCGCTGGTGTATTTGCCTTTGAGCGATCCACACATGCTGAAAGCCTGGAAAGGCAAACGTTATGGCGGTTACTCCGCCAGCCCGATCTACGCCGAATTGCGTGAGAAACACCCGCGTGCGCAGCTCTACGTCAGCGGCAGCGTGATCCATCCTGCGGTCGATCTGGCGGTGAAAATGGGCGCGCAGCGCATCACGCTTTTCGGTGCGGATTTTTCCTTTCCGATGAACAGGACCCATACCGGTTGGAACGATGGTGACCTGGGGCCGCCGGTGAACCAGGCCAGGCACTGGGTGCACGATGGTCATGGTCAGAAGGTCAAGACGCAATTGAATTTCCGCAGTTACCTGTGCGAGCTCGAACGTTACATTGCCAGGCATCCAGAGGTGCTTTTTTTCAATAGCAGCCGGGCTGGGGCAATGATTGCCGGTACGCGGTTCAATCAGGATTTCGTGCAATGAAGCCGCCAGTGAAAGGCATCGATGAGTACCGGCAGTGCGCAGGGCTTTTTCGCCTGGGGCGTGATGTCGAAGCGGCATTGAACATGGTTGATCTGTTCGATGAGGCGCAGCGACTGTTTGCGCAGACGCCCCAGGAGGTTCAGCAGGCCTGGGCTTTGATGCTCAGGCAAATGCTGGCCTGTCAGGAGCGCCAGGATTGGCTGGGGCTCGCCGACTTCATGGAATATGAGTTGATCGAGCTGCTCGAAAACCTGCCGGACTGAGGGGCAGCAACAGCTTTGGCACGGGCGTTTGTGGGCTGGACAGTTTTATGGCGTCATTTTTTCGTGGTTGAGGGGCGCTAAGCCCTTGTTTTCTCGGGGGTGGCAGGGTGATGGCATTTTTTTTAAAAAAAGCCCTCAAGCAACCTGCCAACCCGACGATAACTATTACGAAGGTTCTCTAGGCCATACCCGGCGGTTGCCAGGGCCGGAAGCCGCAGTACCCAACCAACGAGGAATTCGTCATGGCTTTAACAGTAAACACCAACACCACGTCGTTGAACGTTCAGAAGAACCTGAACCGTGCTACCGACGCTCTGTCGACTTCGATGGCTCGCCTGTCTTCCGGCCTGAAAATCAACAGCGCCAAAGACGACGCCGCTGGCCTGCAGATCGCAACTCGCATGGCCGCACAGATTCGTGGTGGCAACCAGGCAGTGCAAAACGCCAACGACGGTATCTCCGTTGCCCAGACCGCTGAAGGCGCGCTGCAAGCTTCGACCGACATTCTGCAGCGTATGCGTGAACTGGCTGTTAAAGCACGTAACGGTACCAACAGCACTGCTGATCAGACCGCTACCAACTCCGAATTCGCTCAGATGTCTGACGAAATCACCCGTATCTCTGCCTCTACCAACCTGAACGGCAAAAACCTGCTGGACGGTTCGGCTGGCACCATGCAGCTGCAAGTTGGCGCCAACACTGGTTCGGCCAACCGCATCGACCTGGTACTGAGCTCCAAGTTCGACGCCGTATCCCTGTCCGTAGGCAGCGGTACTGTTGTTCTGACCGGTGCGACTTCCGCTACCCTGTCTGCCAACATCGACAACGCAATCACCGCTATCGACGCTGCTCTGGCATCGATCAACGCCACCCGCGCAAACCTGGGTGCTTCGCAGAACCGTCTGACCAGCACCATCTCCAACCTGCAGAACATCGTGGAAAACACCACTGCTGCACAAGGCCGTGTACAAGACACCGACTTCGCCGCAGAAACCGCGAACCTGACCAAGCAGCAAACCCTGCAACAGGCTTCTACCTCGGTTCTGGCTCAAGCCAACCAACTGCCTTCCGCTGTACTGAAACTGCTTCAGTAATTTCGGAATGAGTTTAAGCGGGGGAGTGTGCTGGTCACGCTCTCTCGCTTTTTACGTTAAGAGGTGTTGGACATGGAGATGAGCGTAAAGCTTGGCGTGTCTTATCCGGCTCCCCAGCCAGCGAGCGCTGTCTCGGATAAAGCGCCGGAAAAGCCTGAAGCCGCGAGCGTGACGCCGGCGGCGGATAAGAAACCGGAGGCGGATGACGTCCACCTGAAGCAGGCGGTGCAGCAGATCGAAAAGTTCGTACAGTCGATCAAGCGCAATCTGGAGTTCTCGATAGACGAGCAATCCGGAAAGGTCGTCGTCAAAGTGATTGCAAGCGAAACGGGTGAAGTCGTGCGACAGATCCCCTCCGCAGAAGCCCTCAAGCTGGCAGAAAGCCTGAGCAATGCGAGCCATGTATTGTTCGACGCCAAAGTCTGATAGCTGGCATGAATAGTGTTTGTACGTTCTTGGGCGCAGGTATTGGCCAAAAGAGTGGCAGCAACCTGAAGGGAGACGCAAAATGGCAAGTCCAATTTTACCGGGTACGGGCTTAGGCTCTGGCCTGGATATCGGTGCGATCGTCACTGCGCTGGTCAACGCCGACAAATCGGCGAAACAGACGCAGATCGATACTCAGACCAAAACCAACACGCTGAAGATTTCCGGTGTCGGTTCCCTGAAAAGCGCACTGACGGCCTTTCAGACGGCGCTGACCAATCTCGGTAGCAAGACCAATCCTGTGTTTGCGGGCTATACCGCCACTTCGGGTACCCCGTCGATTCTGGGTGCGACTTCCGACAATACCGCCGTTGCCGGTACCTACAGCGTTGTTGTGAATAACCTGGCCACCAGCTCGAAAGTCGCCAGTGCTTCTTTCGCCGGCGGTGCGGCCAGTGCCATTCCGAGTGGTACTTTGAAAATCAGTCAGAATGGCACTGATTACGATGTCACGATTCCAGCCAATGCGACCCTGCAGAGCACCCGGGATGCCATCAACTCCGCGCAGGCGAGTAATGGTATTTCTGCCAACATCGTGACCGACAGCAGTGGTGCGTCGCGACTGGTGATCAGCTCCAGCAAGACCGGCGCGGGTTCCGACCTGACGGTCAGCGGTATCGCCGGCCTTGATATCGACGGTACCCAACCGATGGGCGCCAACCCTTCGGCTTCAAGTTCAGGGGCTGTCAACGGGGTTGCGGTGGATGCATCGCTGACCATCGATGGTCTGGCAGTGACCAGCAAGAGCAATACGGTGACCGGCGCAGTCAGCGGCCTGACCCTGAACCTGGCGTCGGTGAGTCCGGGTACGCCGCCGGCTGCGGCGACCGTCACCGTCGCGACCAATACCGCCGGATTRCAAACCTCGATCCAGTCGTTCGTCGATTCCTACAACACCCTGATGAACACCATCAATTCCCTGTCCAAGGCGACCGCGGATGCCGATGGCAACCTGACGGTTCAGGCGGCGTTTACCGGCGACTCGATGTCGCGCACACTGATTTCCGATATCCGCGGTGTGCTGACGGCTCCCGGGGCGGGCGGTCCATTGGCCGTGCTGTCGCAGATCGGCGTGCTGACTAACGAGAAAACCGGCAACCTGGCGTTCGATGCAACGGCGTTCAATAAGACGATGGCCATCAACGGCATGAGCGGTCAGGTGCAGCAGTTGTTCAACGGTAGCAATGCTACCAACGGCCTGCTGGCGCGCATGGGCACTGCAATCAAACCTTATGTGCAGACGGGCGGGTTGCTTGATCAGCGCAATACCAACCTGCAGAGCGTGAGCAAGAACCTTTCAAATCAGCAGACTGCGTTGGACTTGCGAGTCGCCAACATGACCAAGACGTTGACCGCCAAATACAACGCAATGGACCTTTTGGTCGGGCAAATGAAGGCGACGGCGACGAACATCACCTCGTTCTTCACTTCCTTGAACGCCCAGAAGTCCAACAGCTAGTTTTAAGCTGTCGACAAAACCCGGCTACGCATTTTCGCGTGTGCCGGGTTTTTGTCTTTTGATCTAAAGTTTCCCGGTACGCGGACGATACACTGGCTATACGAGTCATTGTGGTAATGAGGTAGAACATGAATCCAATGTTAGCCCTTCGGCAGTATCAGAAAGTGGGGGCGCACGCCCAGACGTCCGAAGCGAGTCCGCATCGTTTGGTGCAGATGCTCATGGAAGGTGGCCTGGACCGGATCGCTCAGGCCAAAGGCGCGCTGGAGCGCAAGGACATTCCCGGCAAGTGTGTGTCGATCAGCAAGGCGATCGGCATCATCGGTGGCTTGCGTGAAGGCCTGGATCTTGAAAATTGCGCCGAGGCCGTGGGCGAGCTCGACAGTCTTTACATCTACATGATGAAACGTCTGGCCGAGGCGAACATCAGCAGCGATCCGAAGATTCTCGATGAAGTCGCGGGGTTGCTGCGCACGGTGAAAGAAGGCTGGGACGGCATTGCTGAGCCAGGTCCGCAGTTCTAGGGAGATCGCCATGAGTCTTGTATTGCAGCGAATAGAACAAACTCGAGAAGCGCTGGTCGGTGCTCTGGCCGAGCGCAACTGGGAGGCTATCGGTCAATTGGACCTGGATTGCCGTTCCTGCATGGAAGACGTCTTGAGCGAGGCTTCGCTGGACGAAGAAGTTCTGCGTAGCAATCTTGAGGAGTTGCTGTATGTCTACAAGCAGCTACTTGAGGTGGCGATGGGGGAGAGGCAGGCGATAGTCGATGAAATGTCTCAGATCCAGCAAGCGCGGAACGCAGCAAAGGTTTACCATCTGTTTGGATAATTAACCCCAAGTTAATCCAGATATGTGCGCCATAAATTTGACTGTGCACGGTTTTTTGACTTAACTAGTGGCTGGTTCCAGATTTCAGTCGTCTTCAGGCATAACGTGTCTGCAAGCGTCTAGCTTGCCCCAGCATTTTGGGCATTGAGTTGACTAGGGAAGTTGCTATTGCATGTGGCGTGAAACCAAAATTCTGCTGATTGATGACGATAGCGTCCGCCGCCGCGACCTGGCGGTGATTTTGAATTTTCTCGGTGAAGAAAATTTACCCTGCGCAAGCCATGACTGGCAGCAGGCTGTCGGCTCTTTGTCGTCAAGTCGTGAAGTAATCTGTGTCCTTATCGGGACGGTCAATGCTCCTGGTGCGCTTCTGGGCTTGTTAAAGACACTCTCGACCTGGGATGAGTTCCTTCCGGTTTTGTTAATGGGCGATAATTCTTCCATTGACCTGCCGGAAGACCAGCGTCGTCGAGTGCTTTCAACCCTGGAAATGCCGCCCAGCTACAGCAAATTGCTCGATTCGCTGCACCGTGCCCAGGTCTATCGCGAGATGTACGATCAGGCCCGCGAGCGCGGTCGTCATCGCGAACCCAATCTTTTCCGCAGTCTTGTCGGCACCAGCCGGGCGATTCAACACGTCCGCCAGATGATGCAGCAAGTCGCCGATAC
>NZ_JBGCUL010000144.1:0-8051 GCF_054177685.1 Pseudomonas sp. P5_A2_2 | reverse complement strand
CCAATACGAGGGTGACGCGCCTGCAAGCGCAGCAGGCCCTGACGCAGCCGCTCACCCAATACCTCACCACGCTCGAGCAACTGATCCTGCTCGTAAGTTTCGATCACCGCCAACGCGGCCGCACAAGCCAGGGCGTTACCGCCGTAGGTACCGCCGAGACCACCGGGTAATGGCGCGTCCATGATGTGCGCACGACCTACCACGCCCGATATTGGCAAACCACCGGCCAGGCTCTTGGCGACTGTGACCAGATCCGGTTGAATTCCGGCGTGCTGGAAACCGAACCATTTGCCGGTACGGCCGAAACCGGTCTGAATTTCATCGAGAATGAGCACGATGCCAT
Organism: Pseudomonas sp. P5_A2_2; assembly: GCF_054177685.1. Classification (NCBI taxonomy): domain Bacteria; kingdom Pseudomonadati; phylum Pseudomonadota; class Gammaproteobacteria; order Pseudomonadales; family Pseudomonadaceae; genus Pseudomonas; species Pseudomonas sp. P5_A2_2. The sequence goes on along the minus strand of NZ_JBGCUL010000144.1, from coordinate 7,708 downwards.
GTTGTTCGGTCAGAGCCCGCAGTGCCTGGAGAAATTCCGGCGGCGCGCAAAGGAAGCCTCCGTCGCCCTGCACCGGCTCGATGATGATCGCAGCTACTCGATCCGGAGCGACTTGAGTCGCCAGCAATTCGTTAAGCGCTTGCAAAGCCATCTCGCTGCTGAAACCGCGATAGGCGTTAGGGTATGGGGTATGGAAGACTTCTGGAGCGAAGGGCCCGAAGTTCTGCTTGTAGGGTTGGCTCATGCCAGTCAGCGTCGTACCCAGTAAAGTACGCCCATGGAAACCGCCACGAAAGGAGATAACGGCTGAACGATTGGTATGCGCGCGGGCGATCTTCACCGCGTTCTCTACCGCCTCTGCACCGGAAGTAAACAGCGCTGCCTTGTAGGCTTCTTGGCCACCCACCAACTCGCACAAGCGCTGTACCAGGTCAATGTAGGGTTTGTAGGCCACCACCTGGAAGCAAGCATGGCTGATCTTTTGCAATTGGGCCTGCACTGCCGCGACCACCTTCGGGTGATTGTGACCGATGTTCAAAACGCCAATGCCGCCGACGAAGTCCAGGTAGCGCGTCCCGTCCACGTCCCACACKTCAGAACCCTGGGCCCGGTCGATGACCAGCGGGTGTGCCGTGACCAAACCCCGTGGCACGAATTGATCGCGCTGACGGAGCAAACTCGGGGTTTCTTCGACTTTACTGTTCATGGCATCTCCCATAGTGAACCTGGCAACCGGGAAACGGCTGCGATGTGTTCCAAAGGTTAAGCTTTCGACGCAATTGTCTAAGCCGAACTTGGCCTCTGAGAAATTCGGATCGACTGTTTTCACCCCGGTAAACAGCAGAATCCTTCAGCTGTAGCCAGCTCCCATGGAATCTGCCGACGTGCACCCCATACAACGCAACGTTATGCGTTTACGCCGATTCTTTCGACATATCCTGCTCTGCCACTCGGGCATGCTGGATACTCCCAATCTGAAGCGAGAAGTTACCCATGGCCCTGCTCTATAAAGCTGACCCGGTGCGCGGCGAACAATGGAAACGCCTATTCGCTGAGCACGCTCCGGATATCGAATGGCGTGCCTGGCCGGACATCGGCGATCCGAAGGATATTCGCTACCTGGCAGCCTGGCAGGCGCCGGACGATCTCGAAACATTGTTGCCAAACCTGCAGGTACTGTTCGCCTTGTCGGCCGGGGTCGACCAACTTGACCTTGACCGTCTGCCAACGACCCTGCCGGTGGTACGTTTACTCGACCCGAGCATCACCCGGGGCATGTGCGAGTACGCCAGTTTTGCGGTGCTCAGCCTGCACCGGGATATGCTCCGTTATCGCCAGCAACAAATGGCTCGGTGCTGGCAGGCTCACCTGCTGCAACCGGCAGCCAAACGTCGGGTAGGTGTGATGGGGCTCGGCACGCAGGCTCAACAGATTCTAGCCACCTTGCAGACCTTTGGATTCGACTTGTCAGGCTGGGCACGCAGTGAGCATCGCATTGCCGGGGTGGACTGCTTTGCGGGCGCTGAGCAACTTCCGGCCTTCCTCGGCCGTTGCGACATCGTGGTTTGTGTCTTGCCATTGACCGAGGAGACTAAAGGGATTCTCAACCGACAGTTGTTCCAGCACCTGCCCAAGGGTGCTGCCTTGGTCAACATGGGCCGGGGTGGGCACCTGATAGAAGAGGATCTGCTGGAGGCTTTGGCCAGCGGCCAGCTCAGCGCGGCGGTGCTCGACGTACTGGAACAGGAGCCGGCGGCGCCGGACCATCCCTTCTGGCACCATCCGCAGATATTGCTGACACCGCATATCGCTGCGATGACCCAACCGGAAAGTGCGTTTAGCGTGTTGCTGGAGAATATCCGCCGGCATCAACGTGGTGAATCAATGCTTGGCCAGGTTGACCGCGAGCGAAGTTACTGAGCAACGCGCGACCTCGTTCGAGAGCGATATCGACGAGGTGCGCCTGATCATCGAGTATCCGCTGAGCATTCTGTAACGTTTGGTCCTGGCCGGTTTTATCTGTGGACCGGCCGGTTTTGTTGAAGGTCTGCTCCGCGCTCCCTTAGCCTTGAGGCGCCCATCCGGGCGCCTTTCTTTAAGCAACTTCCCCCATCAGCAGTGCCTTTTGCTTTGCTCTGCATCCTGAAAGCCGATCCAGTATTTGCTGCCGATCCTGCTTCTCATTTGAGCAGTAAATGTGGCGTACAGAGCTGTCGCTTAAAGAATCTACCGAATCAATGGGGGCCTCTTGTCAGGCCTCGCAGCAGGTGAGATACCAATACTTTCAGCGGAGAAATCCGACCGGTCACGCTCCCCGTCTACGGAGATCTGTCATGTCCAACTCGCAACGCCCTGCATATACCTATCGCCCCATCACCCCGGCCGATGTGCCGCTGGCCCACGCCTTGTCCGTACAGTTGAAATGGCCCCACCGCCTGGAGGAATGGGCCATGTTGCAACGCATCGCGCAGGGTTTTGTCGTAGAACATGAAGGTCGTCTGATAGGTACCGCGTTCACCTGCGTGCAGGGAGATTACGCCACTATCGGCCTGGTGATCGTCAGTGATGAGTACCAGGGCCAGGGTATCGGTCGCAAGCTGATGGAACTGGCACTTGAGGCTTGCGGTTCACGTACCGCCATGCTCAATGCGACGCTGGCCGGCGCCCCACTTTATGCCAGTCAGGGATTCATTGACTTTGGACATATTCAACAACATCAGGGGCAAGCGCTGTCTCCAGTACCCAATGATCTGCCAGCCGGTGAGCGCTGCCGCCCGCTGACCGAAGCCGATCGAAGCGATCAAATCGAACTGGCCAACGCCGGCAGCGGCCTGAACAGACAGGCCGTGCTCAATGAGCTGTTCGATAGTGTCGAACACTCGGTCGGTATCGAGCGCGAGGGTCAGCTACGTGCCTTCGCCATGCTGCGCCCATTCGGCCGTGGTCGCTGCATCGGCCCGGTCATCGCGGAAAGTCCAGAGCAGGCCAAACACTTGATCGCGGTGTTGTTGGCCCAAGTGCCGGACGCATTCGTGCGCATGGATATATCGTCCGATAGCGGACTGGCCCATTGGCTGGAAGAGGCCGGGCTGAAGCAGGTCGACACCGTTGCGCAAATGGCCCGTGGCACCCCACCGCAGGCTATCGGCGCAGTGCGCCAGTTTGCGCTGGTGACTCAGGCCATCGCCTGACAAACCCCACAGATCCATCCAACGCCACACGACGCATATTTCTGGAGAAACTCCTTCATGCAAGAGCCCACTGCAGTGCTGCTGGCACACGCCGACGGCAGTCCCGTTTCAACAAAATTTACCCCCGGCTCGCTAGGAGCCAACGATCCGTTCGACAGGCACATTGCATATGTCGGGACGGATGACATAGCTGCCGGCGTGGTCCAGGCGAGCGGACAATTCAGCGTCGATGAATATCCCTACAGCGAAATGATCGTGGTACACGCAGGACAAGTCACCCTGCAGAGCCAGGATGGCACGCTCCAACTCAATCCCGGTGATAGCGCAGTGATTGCCCGGGGCACATCTCTTCAAGTCGAAGCGCAACCCGACTCTCTCTGGGCATTCTGCGCCGATACCCAGCTCGTTGAGGCGTGCAATCCCGGGTTAACGCCTCTCCCCCAGCTAACCCTGCTCTCTCCCTCGGCAGCACCGGATGCAGAAATCCTGCTAAGCCCGGCACCGCAATGTCGCTCGCACAATTTATTTGTCGAAGAAGCGACCAACCTGCGTATCGGCGTCTGGGACTCGACACCCTATACCCGCAAGGCGAGGCCGCACATGCTGCATGAACTGATGCACTTGCTCGAAGGCAGCGTCACCCTCCAGGTGGCGGACGGGACACATCTGACGGTCAACACTGGCGATACAGTGTTCGTGCCCCGAGGCGCACCATGCGCCTGGAACAGCAGCGCCTATGTACGCAAGTTCTACGTCGTCAAGTAACTCGAACCGCGTTAGCGCCGGCAGATGAGTTTTCCTCCGCCGGCCCCACCACAAAATCGATCAATCAGTTGCGGAGTACAGACAATGGGATTAGGTGGCTTCAGTACCGGAAAACTCCTGATCATCCTGTTGATCGTGGTCATGCTGTTCGGAACCAGGCGCCTGAAAGGCTTGGGGTCGGATCTCGGTGACACGATCAGGGGGTTCCGCAAATCCATGGCCGACGATACGCCAGTCACCGAGGAGTCCAGGGACCCGCCCATTGACGCTCAGGCGCGCACACTCGAAGGCTCGGTAAAAAAATACTAACCCCTGATTTATATCGGCTTTAGCGAACCGCTGCAGGATTCACTGGATCGCCTAGAGGGTGTAAGAAATACCAACCTGCACGGTTCTCGGCACCCCTGGATAGGCGTAAACGTTGCCGAATGCCCCTTCCTCATAGTCTTCGTCAGTCAGGTTTTTTACATCCAGATTGAGCCTGATTTTGTCGTTGACCTTGTAGTAGCTCAGCAAATCGACAACCGTGTAGCTGCCCATTGAAAACGCTGTATTGGCGGTCTGTCCTGCGCGCTCATCGACGTACCTGAGGCCTGTCCCAAGACCCAATCCCTTGAGTGCGCCATCCTGGAACTCGTAGACATTGAGCAGGCTGAAACTGTTCTGTGGAATGTTCATCAGTCGGGTGCCGGATTTGATGACGTTGTCCTTGGTCACTTCGGCATCGACATAGGCGTAGCCGCCAATCACTCGCCATTGCGGGGTCAGATTGCCGGCGACGTTCAGGTCGAGACCACGGCTGCGCACCTCGCCTGCCGCGACACTGAAGGTCGAGTCCACAGGATCGGTGGTGAGCACGTTGCGCTTTTCAATGTGGTAGATCGCCGCGTCGACACTCAATTGACTGTCCAGCGCTTCCCACTTGAGACCCAGTTCATACGATTTGCCCTTTTCCGGTTCGAAACCACCGCCCTGGCGACTGGCACCGGTATTGGGTTTGAACGAGCGCGCCGTATTGGCATAGATCGCCACGGTGTCGGTCAGGTCATAGGTCACCCCTATGCGCGGCGTCACTGCATTGTCGCTGGCATCCCAGCTTCTGCCGCCTGGCACAAAGGTTTCGTAGTCATGCTCGAAGCGCTCGAAACGGGCCCCGGCCAAGACTCTCAAACGTTCGGTCAAGGCCACCTGATCCTGAACGAAAGCAGCGTAGGTCTTGAGGTTTTCTTTGTCGTTAGTCGGGGTTCGGGTCAAAGCTGGACGAGGTTGACCATATACCGGGTTGAAGATATCAATCGGGTACGCACTCACAGCCCCACTGGAGCGCTGGATGATCGCCTGGTAGTCGTAATCCTCATATTCGACGCCGGTCAGCAAGGTGTGATCGAAACCGCCTGCGGTGAAATGTCCGGTGAGGTTGAGTTGGGTGTCCTTGTCCGTCCACTCCAGCTTGCGGTAGTTGAAGTTACGGCCCAGGGTTCGCCCGTCCGCGGCCACACCGTTGGCTTCGACCGCGTTCCCCTCGAGGGTGCCGTCGAGCCATTGGAATCCGCCGCCCAACGTCCAGTTATCGCTCAGCAGATGCTCGAACCGCAATTGCGCCATGTTGTTGTCGTTGTGCAATTTGCCAACGTCTTTTTCACCGAAGAAGGTATCGCGGGACGCGGTGCCAATCTGATTCGGAAAGCGGGTCACGCCGCGATCGAGCGGGTGGTTATTGCGCATGAAGTCGCCTTCGAAAATCACCTTGGTGTCGTCGGTGGCCTGCCAGGAAAGCACCGGCGTCACGCCGTAACGTTCGGTTTCGACATGATCGCGGAAGGTATCACCGCCCTCACCCACCACGTTCAGGCGATAGGCCAGTCGGCCTTCTTCATCCAACGGGCCGGAGGCGTCCAGCGTGCCACGCTTCATTCCATGGTCATCGAGTTGGCTACCCAGCGTCACCGTTGGCATGGCCAAGGGTTGTTTGGAGATGACGTTGAATGTGCCGCCTGGATCGCCTCGGCCATAGAGCATGGTCGCCGKCCCTCGCAGTACTTCCAGTCGCTCGATGGTGTTCGCATCCGGCATGTTCGGATAACCACGGTTGATCGGGAAGCCGTTGCGGTAGAACTCGCCAGTGGTAAAGCCACGCACGGTAAACGTGGTCAAGCCCTGGCCACCGAAGTTATTGGCCCGCCCCACCCCGCCGGCGTAATCGAGCGCGTCCTGCAACCGGGTGGCACTGATGTCCTCCACGACATCCCTGGGCACCACAGTGATGGATTGTGGTATTTCGTGGATCGAGGTGTCGGTACGCGTTGCACTGGCCGAACGCGTCGCACGATATCCATCAACCGGCCCCAACGCCGTTTCAAAGTCAGCCGTGCCAACGATGTCTGTCGCTTGCAACTCCAGACTGGTTTTATCGGTTGTGACTTGCTCCGCCCAGGAGGAAGCGGAAAACGCCTGAAGCACACAGATAGAAACCAGAGTACGACGCATCGAAGAAACCTTGAGAAAATAGCCAAATGGGACGGCATACGTGCCAATAATTCGCGGCGTATGGTATATCGCATCATCAGCTTTTGATACGTATTCGCATTTATATTTTCTGAACGCTGCCTGCGGTTTTACAAGCAATCCCGGAACACATCGCTTCGGGAACCAAGGTCGAATCAAAAAAAGCCCGCAGTGTGGACGGGCTAAAAGGGTGAGACACAAGAGTGAGTGGAGCTTTCCAGCCGACCTGTTGTTATCCGGATTTAAAGCGCCGCGGCGATTGCCATACCGACATCCTGGGTCGAGCCCTGCCCGCCCAGATCTGGGGTGATCGGTCCCTCGGAGATGACCTGCTCGATGGCCTTGAGAATACCGTCATGGGCCGCACGGTAACGCTGATCGCCATTGCCCAGGAAATCCAGCATCAAGGCACCGGACCAGATCATCGCAATCGGGTTGGCGATGTTCTGCCCATAGATATCCGGCGCCGAGCCATGGACCGGTTCGAACAGCGAGGGAAAGCGCCGCTCCGGATCGAGGTTGGCCGAGGGGGCGATGCCGATGGTACCGGCGCAGGCCGGTCCCAGGTCGGACAGAATGTCGCCGAACAAATTCGACGCCACCACCACATCGAAACGATCTGGCTGCAGCACGAAGCGCGCACAGAGAATGTCGATGTGTTGCTTGTCCCAAGTGACGTCCGGGTACTGCTGTGCCATTAACGCCGTGCGTTCATCCCAGTACGGCATGCTGATGGAAATGCCGTTGGACTTGGTGGCCGCGGTCAGACGTTTGCGCGGCCGGGTCTGGGCCAGATCGAAGGCGAACTTGAGAATCCGGTCCACACCGCGCCGGGTGAACACTGACTCCTGCAGCACGAACTCATGCTCGGTGCCTTCGAACATCTTGCCGCCGACCGAGGAATACTCGCCCTCGGTGTTTTCGCGGATCACCACGAAATCGATATCCCCGGCTTCGCGTCCGGCCAGCGGACACGGCACACCGGGAAACAACCGCACCGGACGGATGTTCACGTATTGGTCGAAGTCACGGCGGAACTTCAGCAGCGAACCCCACAGGGAAATGTGATCCGGCACTTTGTCCGGCCAGCCCACGGCGCCAAAGTAAATCGCGTCGAAACCCTTGAGTTGTTCGAACCAGTCAGCGGGCATCATTTGCCCGTGTTCCAGGTAGTAATCGCAGTGCGCCCAGTCGAGCACTTCGATGCTCAAATCCAGCTGCCATTTCTTCGCGGCCTGCTCCAGTAC
>NZ_JBGCUL010000143.1:0-8077 GCF_054177685.1 Pseudomonas sp. P5_A2_2 | reverse complement strand
GTTGTTGGAGACTGGGCGCAGTGGTGCACGAGCGTGCGCGCAGTTAGCGCGTCATCGTCGGGCTCGCATTCTTGAGCAAGCCGCAATCAACATCGAACATGATGCCGGTGTGTTTGCCAGGCTGATCGTCGACGAGGCCGGGAAGACCCTCAAACAGGCGGAAAAGGAGGTCAAACGTTGCGTCAACACCCTCAAGCTGTCGGCCGAGGAGGCCAGGCGCAATGCCGGGGAGGTGGTGCCTTTCGACGCTTATGAAGGCTCCGAATCGCGTCAGGGCTGGTTTTCCCGTGAGCCTCTGGGGCTGATCGTTGCGATCACGCCGTACAACGATCCGTTGAACCTGGTGGCGCATAAGCTCGGTCCGGCCATTGCGGGCGGTAACGCGGTGATTCTCAAGCCCTCCGAGCTCGCGCCATTGTCGGCCATTAAACTGGTGTCTTATCTGGTCGCCGCAGGCTTGCCTGAGTCAGTGGTCACAGTCGCCACCGGCGGCGCGGAACTGGGCAAGGCGTTGGTCGCCGCCCGTGAGGTGCGGATGATTTCCTTCACCGGCGGTTTCGTCACCGCAGAGCAGATTGCCCGCACGGCCGGGTTGAAGAAACTGGCCATGGACCTGGGCGGCAATGCGCCGGTAATCGTCATGGGCGACTGCAACCTTGAGGCCGCTGTCGAGAGTTGCGTGTCCGGAGCTTTTTGGGCAGCGGGGCAGAACTGCGTAGGCACTCAGCGTTTGCTGATTCAGGCGTCGATTTATGAAGCGTTCCGGGAGCGATTCGTCAGCCAGGCCCGTGCGCTTGTGGTCGGCGATCCATTGCTGGCCGACACCGATATCGGCCCCATGATTACTGCGCAAGCCGCGCAGAATGCCGAGCAAGTGGTGAACGAGGCCTTGCAAGAGGGCGCCACGTTGCTCTGCGGCCATCGGCGTGCAGGATCGTGTTACGCCGCCACCGTGTTGGAAAACGTCGATCATGCCAGTCGACTCTGGCGCAATGAAGTCTTCGCTCCGGTGGTGGTATTGCAGCTGTTCGAAACCTTCGATGAAGCCATCGCGTTGGCCAATGAACCCGAATACAGCCTGCATGCCGGGATCTTCACCAATGATCTGGCTACCGCGATGAGCGCCGCACGGAGGATCGAAGCCGGGGGAGTGATGATCAACGACTCTTCCGACTACCGCTTCGATGCGATGCCGTTTGGCGGTTCCAAGTACGGTAGCCTGGGCCGGGAAGGGGTGCGTTTTGCCTACGAGGAAATGACCCAGCCCAAGGTGGTGTGCCTTAACACGTTGGGTTAGTCGATTCGCGGTAAGTGGATCAGCTCGTATGGCATTGGGTCGGTTTGGTCACCGGCCCAATGCGTTTTGCTGAATGGGGAGAAAGGAGAAGTTGAATATTTTCACTGAGCTGATAATCGCCAAGAAAGCGTCTGTTGCAATCTGAGGGGCGGTGAGATCTGAAGAATGACGACTTCTGGCGGTTTTGTGCATGTCGTGACTGACCCTTTGGGCCATAAGCGGTCGGTGACAGGCTAGTGGCAAATCGAATGCAAGCGGGCGCGCTATCACCGAATTAACTGAATCTTATAGCGATGCCCTGACCACCAATGGACAATCAACTGGCTGGGCTCCCGATACGTCGAGGGTCTCGATCAGGTGCCGGGCAGCCTTGCGACCGATCTCGTAGTACGGCAGTTGCACCGTGGTCAGCGGCGGGATGAACAGCTCAGCCATACCGATCATGTTGTCGTAGCCGAGCACGGCGACATCGTCGGGAATTTTCAGGCCACGGCCCAACAATAGCTGATAGGCACAAAAGGCAATGCGGTCGTTGCCACAGATCAGAACATCGAACCGGGGACGACCCTCGATGATGTGCCGGTCGAGGATGGCTGCGGTTTCACCATAGGCATCATGATCGGAAAGGTCGTATTGCAGCAGTGCGTCAGGCGCCAGGCCGAATGCCTGACAGGCACGCTGCAGGCCTTTTTGTCGCAGGCCCCAGGCCAGACTCTGTTTAGGCAGATTGATACACAGAGGGCGCCGATAGCCTTGGCTCAACGCGTGATGTACGGCGCGATACTGCCCAGATTCGTCGTCCGGCACATAACTGACCAGGTGACTGTCATCGGCCAGGCAATTGGCGAGTACCAGGGGTTTGCTTTTCAAGCGCTCGGSAATGCATACCTGGCGAAACCCCATGGCGCTGAAGATCAACCCGTCGGGACGGTGCGACAACATCAGGTCGATGTTCTGGTCGGTGGGCGGGTTGCTCAACAGGTTGAGGATAAAGACATTCCAGCCGGCTTGCTGTGCGGTCTGTTCGATGGACAGCAACAGTTCGACCGCGAACGGTGTGGTCGCGGTGTCCAGCGCGAACACTCCGATAGTTCGCGACTGGAGGTTGTCGCCGCGCATCTTGCGCGCCGACAGGCTCGGTACGAATTGCAGTTCATCAATGGCGCGCCGCACCCGTTGAAGGGTTTCGGGGCTCAGTTTTTCCGGGTTATTGAGCGCTCGAGAAACCGTCATCAGGGACACGCCGGCCAGCTGTGCAACGTCTTTCACTGAAGTCATGCGAGGTGAGCCCGGTCAGGTTGACGCAGAATCATGACACAGGGCCCGGGCTTCTCGCGACTCGAATGACGCTGCTCACAGCCATCCGCCGCTCATAGCCATCCAGAGCCGAGAGGCCATGCCTTGGGAATCGAGACACGCCCGCCACTTCCGTTGGCAAACAGCTTCACGCCCAGACTGTCGGGCCGCGGATAGAGGCGACTGCTGAGGCTGAAGCGCCCGTTCTCGTCGAACACCTCGATGGACGAGCGATCGAGAAACACACGCAGTTCCAGTCGCTCTTGTGTCGGATCTATCGCCACGCTGCGCTGGCCGGTGACTTGTGCACCCGAGCGGCTGCGGTCAAGCACCAGACGCTGCAGCGATGCATCGTAGTAGAGCAGGGTTTCTTCCTGGCCATCGTCGCTGCAACGCAAAGCGATTCCCAGGTGGCCGTCGGTGCAGCCGAGCAAATCCAGCTGCACATGGATTTCGAGCCTGTCGCCATTCACTTCCCGCACCCATCGGGCTCCCGACCCATCCCACCAGGACGTGCCCGGCAATGGCGCCTTGCGCAGTGCGGTCAGCTCCCGTGCCGGATACACGCAAAGGCGATCGGCGCACAGTTCAAGTTCGCGCGGCAACCCGAGCATGCCGCACCAGTGATGGGCCTGGCTCGGCATCGGGCTTTCCCACATGTCGAGCCACGCCCACACAAGGCGGCGACCGTCGGCGGCCAGTAGCGTTTGTGCGGCATAGAAATCGTGGCCGTTATCCAACTCGATAAAAGGCCCGCCCGTGAAGTGCCATTCGCTGTCGAGTCGGCCCACTCGATAACCGGTCTGGTACTTGTTGAGCCGTTCGTAACCCTCGGGTTGCATGCCTTGGGGGGAGTACAGCAGCACATCGCGCCCGTTCAGTCGGAACAGATCCGGGCACTCCCACATATAGCCATCGCCCTCACTGCCACTGGACACATAATCAAGGAACTCCCAGGCGTGCAGATCCGTGGAACGGTATAGCGGCAGCAGCGGTTTATCACCCAGACGCGCGCCGGCAATCAGGTACCAATAGTCATCCTCCTGCCATACCTTGGGGTCACGAAAGTGCATGATCGTGTCTTGCGGCGCGTTCTCGATGACGGCGCCATGCTTGACGAACCGGATACCGTCGGTGCTGGTGGCCAGGCACTGGACTTGGCGGATCGAGCGTTCGTCTCCCACGTCCCCCAGCCAGGTGTGCCCGGTGTAGATCAGTGCCAGGGTATCGCCACACACCACCGCGCTACCGGAAAAACAACCGTCACGGTCGAAGTCGTCGCCGGGCGCCAGCGCAATGGGCAGATGTTGCCAATGGACCAGATCGGCACTCTTGGCATGCCCCCAATACATCGGGCCCCATTTCGCTTCGAAGGGGTGGTGTTGATAGAACACGTGGTATTCGCCACGAAAGTACACCACACCGTTGGGGTCGTTCATCCAGCCCACCGGGGGGGCAAGATGATAATCGGGTCGATAGTCCTGGATGACGCGAGACAGGCCGTCACCCAGGGCGCGCTGCGCAAGGTCAAGGGAAGAAGACATTGGATCGCTCATGGTATTCAAAGACAAGGTCATAGGGCGCGTGCTCGGGCTGAGCGTAGAGAGACGTCATCCGGCAGGGTTTCAATGGCTTGTGGGTGGCGACTCAAGGCAGTGCCGTCGGCGTCGAACAGGTGCAGATTGCCGAACTCCAGCTGCAGCTCGACCTGATCGCCCACCTGCCATCCGGCGTTGACCTCACAACGACAGATCAGTGGCTCGTCCTGACCTGTATCGAGGTGCACATAGGTTTCACTGCCCAGGTATTCGACCCCGGTCACGACGACGCCGGCAGTTCCCTGCGCCGCCTTGAGCGACACGTGTTCCGGGCGAATCCCCAGGCTCAGTGGGGCGTCCACCGCCAGGTTCGAGCTGTCGAAGGGCAGGGCGGTCATACCCAGGACGGGAGTATCGACCAGGCTGGTTTTACCCGGGACATGCAGGCGTGCCGCCAGAAAGTTCATTCTGGGCGAACCGAGAAAACCGGCGACAAAGCGGCTCGCCGGGCGCTCATAGAGTTCGCGCGGTGAGCCGACCTGCTCTACGCGACCGCCATTGAGTACGACAATTTTGTCGGCCAGGGTCATCGCTTCCACTTGATCGTGGGTGACGTAGATCATGGTCGAGCCCAGTCGAGCATGCAGCCGGGCGATCTCATTGCGCATCTGCACCCGCAAGGATGCATCCAGATTGGAGAGCGGCTCATCGAACAACAAAATGTCCGGCTCACGCGCCATGGCTCTGCCCATTGCCACACGCTGGCGCTGCCCTCCAGACAGTTCCTTTGGCTTGCGTTGCAGCAGTTTGTCCAACTGCAGGATTTGCGCGGTTTTCAGCACGCGCTCGCGCAGGCTGGTCTTTTCAGTCTTGGCCAGTTTGAGACCAAAGCTGATGTTGTCGTAGACGCTCATGTGCGGGTACAGCGCATAGGACTGAAACACCATGCCGACGCCACGCTCGCGCGGCTCCAGGTCGTTGACGCGACGCCCGTCGATCAGCAGGTCGCCGCCGCAGATCGAATCCAGCCCGGCGATCAGGCGCAGCAGGGTTGATTTTCCGCAGCCCGAAGGGCCGACGAACACCACGAATTCACCCGCCGCGATTTCCAGGCTGACGTCGCGAAGAATCCGCGCGCCGCCCAATTGTTTGTTTACGTTGTCCAGTTTCAATTTAATCACGATGCTGTTCCTTGTCTTTGTTGGGCATCAACCCTTTAACGCGCCGGCAGTGAGACCGGAAACGATTCGGCGCTGGAAGATCAGCACCAGAATCACCAGTGGGACGGTGACCAGCACCGATGCAGCCATCAACAACCCCCAAGGCAATTCATGAGGGCTGCCGCCGGAAATAAGGGCGATGGCGACCGGCACCGTGCGTTGGGTGTCGGTGAGGGTGAAGGTCAGGGCAAACAGGAACTCGTTCCACGCGGCGATGAAGGCCAATAAGCCCGTGGTGACCAGTGCGGGCCAGAGCAGCGGCAACAGCACTCGGGTCAGCGTGACCCAGGGGGACGCGCCATCCATGATTGCCGCTTCTTCCAGTTCATGGGGCAGTTGCCCCATAAATGTGGTCAGCACCCAAACGGTGAAGGGCAGGGTGAAAATCGTGTAGCTCAGGATCAACGCCCAGGACGTGTTGTACAGGCCCAACGCGCGGATCACTTCGAACAGCCCCGACAGCACGGCGACCTGGGGAAACATCGACACGCCAAGCACCATCATCAACACCGTGCCACGCCCACGGAACTTCACCCGGCCCAAGGCATAGGCGGCGGTCAGGCTGAGGAACAACGCCAGCGTCACCACACACAGCGCAACCACCAGCGAGTTACCGATGGCCCGCAGGAATGAGGCTTGGTGGAGTACCGCCGAGTAATTGGAGAAATCGGGGTTATCGATCCAGTAGCTCACCTCGAACAAGGCGCTGGATGGCTTCAACGACGTCACGATGGCGTAGTAGAAAGGGAAAACCGCATACAGCAGCAATACCCCGATCAGACACCAGAACCCGAGGCGCAACAGCGTTTTTTTCAGCAGGCGCGGGCTCATGAGCGGACCTCCAGTTGACGGCGTCCGAGGTAGAGATAAAGCATGGCGATGACCGCAACCACCAGAAACAACAGCGTCGAGGCTGCGCTGCCGTAACCGACGTCCTGGAACTCCACCAGGTGCTGGCGGGCATACACCGACATGCTCATGGTGCTCGACGAGTTCGAGGTCAGCACATAGATCACGTCGAATACCCGCAGCGAGTCGAGGATGCGGAAGATCGCCGCCACCAACAAGGCGGGCATCAGCAGGGGAAGCGTGACACGCCAGAACACCCTCAGCGGATGAATGCCATCAACCCTCGCGGCTTCGTAGCAATCGCTCGGCAACATCTGCAAGGCCGCCAGCATCAGCAGCGTGACAAACGGCACGGTCTTCCAGACGTCGACGAGGATCACCGCCCACATCGACAGGTCCGCATCGGCCGTCCAGGCCAGGGGCGCGTCAATCAGGCCGAGGCTCAGCATCATGTGATTGATGATGCCGAACTGGTCGTTAAGCATCCATGACCAGATCTTTGCCGAGACAATGGTCGGAATCGCCCAGGGAATCAGAATCATCGCACGCACGAGGGAACGGCCGGTGAACTTGATGTTGAGCAGCAACGCCACCAACAGTCCCAGTACGACTTCCAGTCCCACCGACACCACGGTGAAATGCAAGGTGTTGCGCACCGCGTTCCACCACTGAGGATCGACCAGGATGCCCGACCAGGTGGAACCGTTGCGGAACAGATAATTGCTCAGGCCGATGAAGGATCCGCCACCGGTGTCCGACAGACTGGCGTCGGTCAGGCTGAACCAGAATGTGCGCAGTAGCGGCCAGGCTGCCACCAGGGCCAGACACAGCAGCATCGGTGTCAGAAATAGCCAGGCGGCGCGTACTCGGCGACGTTGTACGGGCGTTTCCCTGGTGAGCAGGAGCTCGTCGCAGGGGGCAGTAGTAGAGACAGACATGGTGATTTCCTTCCTTGTGGCTTACCAGTTCCGGCGTTTGATGCGCGTGAGTTCGCTTTCCAGTTCGGCCAGCGCCTGATCCACAGGCAACTCGCCCGCCAGCACACCATGCACTCGATCGAAGAACGCATTGGAGACCCGTGGATAGCGATCGGCAGTGATGGAGGCGGGGCGCATGACCCCATCGTTGAGAATGCTATGGAGCTGACTGTAATAAGGCATTGCCGCGAGCAATTCGGGATCCTGATACAGCGACTCGATCACCGGGTTATAGGCGGCAGCCAGAGCACGATGTTTTTGCTGTTGGGCACTGGTCAGGTAGCTCACCAGTTCTGCGGCAAGTTTTGGATGGGCGCTGTAACGCGACACCGCCAGGCCCCACCCACCGAGGGTGGAGGCATGGGTACCGGTCTCGCCGCCACGGGGCAGGGGAGCGACGCCGACTTTGTCTTTTACCGCACTGTCCTGGCTTTGCACCAAGGCCCAGACATAAGGCCAGTTACGCATGAACAGCGCATTGCCCGACTGGAATACGCCACGGCCTTCCTCCTCGGTGTAGTTGAGTACGCCACGCGGGGAGATGTCTCCTACCCAGCTTTTCGCCAKGGTCAATGCCGTTCTTGAGGCCTGGTTGTTGACCACGATGTCGCCTTGCGGATTGACCAGCCCGCCTTGCGGTTGGCTGCTGATCCACTCCAGCGCATTACACGTCAGGCCCTCGTAGGCGCGCCCTTGAAAGATGTAACCCCAGGCATTGGGGTTCCCGGCGTTGCGCTCGGCTTGCTGAACATCCCTGGCCRTAGCGGTCATTTCCTCCCACGTCTGGGGAACCTGCTGGTTGTACTTCTCGAGCAAGTCCTTGCGGTAATACAGCAGGCCCGAGTCGGTGAACCACGGCATCGTCACCAGCCGTCCGTTCACCGTGGCGTTATCCACTTG
>NZ_JBGCUL010000142.1:0-8080 GCF_054177685.1 Pseudomonas sp. P5_A2_2 | reverse complement strand
CCACTGTGGGAGCGAGCTTGCTCGCGATGAGGCCATTAGCAACACCACAAAAACCCGATCAACAAAAAACCCGCTGAAATCTCTTTCAGCGGGTTTTTCATTTCAGCAGCCAGGAAGATCAGAAATCCTCCAACCGCCACACTTCATAAGCCGGCGTCTCATAGGGATGGCTCTGTTTCAGAGCCGCCACCACCGCGCGAATCGACTCATCGGCCACCACCAGCTCAACCTTCCATTCCTCGACCTGCTCGACCTGCCCTGCCTCGCCAATGAACGGCTGGCTGCCGTCCAGTGGACGAAACTGACCCAGGCCCAACACCTGCCATGCACAGTGGTCGTAAGCACCGATTCGACCGCCACCGGCGGCGAATACGGCGCTTTTGACCACTTCGACATGACTGTCGGGAACGAAGAAGCTGAGCTTGTACACGGCTATCAGTTCACCCACACGCGAGCATTACGGAACATGCGCATCAACGGTGCATCTTCGTTCCAGTCATCGGAGCGCCACGAGTTCTGCACGGCACGGAACACACGTTCCGGGTGCGGCATCATGATGGTCACGCGACCGTCGCGGCTGGTCAAACCGGTGATCCCGCGCGGCGAGCCGTTCGGGTTGGCCGGGTAGCTTTCGGTGACCTTGCCGTGGTTGTCGACGAAACGCATCGCCACGCAACCCGACAGATCTGCTTCCAGCAGTGCTTCTTCGCTGGCGAATTCGGCATGACCTTCGCCGTGGGCGATGGCGATCGGCATGCGCGAACCGGCCATGCCTTGCAGGAAGATCGAGTTCGACTCCTGGATCTGCACCATCGCAACGCGGGCTTCGAACTRCTCGGAACGGTTACGCACAAAGTGCGGCCAGAACTCGCTGCCCGGGATCAGCTCGTGCAGGTTGGACATCATCTGGCAACCGTTGCACACGCCGAGGGTGAAGCTGTCGTTGCGTTCGAAGAAACCCTGGAACGCATCGCGGGCACGGCTGTTGAACAGCGCCGATTTTGCCCAGCCTTCACCGGCACCCAGTACGTCGCCGTAAGAGAAACCGCCGCAAGCGACCATGCCCTTGAACTCGTTCAGGTCGACACGGCCGGCCAGAATGTCGCTCATGTGCACGTCGATCGCGTTGAAGCCGGCGCGGTCGAACGCAGCCGCCATTTCCACCTGACCGTTGACGCCCTGCTCGCGCAGTACGGCAACCTGTGGGCGAATGCCTTTCTTGATGTAAGGCGCGGCGACGTCCTGGTTGATGTCGTAGCTGAGCTTGACGCTCAGGCCCGGGTTGTCTTCTTCCAACAGCACGTCGAACTCTTGCTCGGCGCAGTCGGCGTTGTCACGCAGACGCTGGATCTGGTAGCTGGTCTCGGCCCACTGACGTTGCAGCAGACGACGCTGACCTTCGAATACGGTTTCGCCGTTGAAGGTGATGCTGATCTCGCCGTTGTTCATCGGCTGACCGACCACCGATACGCAGTCGCCCAAACCGGCAGCGCTGAACTGCGCGAGGATGTCCGGGGTAGCGTCCTGGCGAACCTGGATCACGGCACCCAGTTCTTCGTTGAACAGGATGGCGGCGATGTCGGCGGAGGTTTCTGCCAGACCGTCGAGGTTCAGGCTCAGGCCACAGTGACCGGCGAACGCCATCTCGACAACGCTGGTCAGCAGACCACCGTCGGAACGGTCGTGGTAAGCCAGCAGGTGACCGTCGGCGTTGAGGCCCTGGATCACCGCGAAGAAGGCTTTGAGGTCTTCGGCGTCATCGACGTCCGGCGCCTGTTTGCCAAGCTTGCCGTGAACCTGCGCGAGGATCGAGGCGCCCATGCGGTTCTGGCCATGGCCCAGGTCGATCAGGATCAGGTCGGTGGTGCCCTTGTCCATACGCAGTTGCGGGGTCAGGGTCTGACGGATGTCAGTCACTGGCGCGAAACCGGTCACGATCAGGGACATCGGCGAAGTGACGGACTTGTCCACGCCTTCGTCGTTCCAACGGGTGGCCATGGACATCGAGTCCTTGCCCACCGGAATGGTGATACCCAGCTCAGGGCACAGTTCCATGCCGACCGCTTTCACGGTGTCGTACAGGCGCGCGTCTTCACCCGGGTGACCGGCAGCGGACATCCAGTTCGCCGACAGTTTGATGTCGGAGATCTTGCCGATGCGCGAAGCCGCGATGTTGGTCAGGGTTTCGCCGATGGCCATGCGGCCCGACGCCGGAGCGTCCAGCAGTGCCAGCGGAGTACGCTCGCCCATCGCCATGGCTTCACCGGTGTAGACGTCGAAGCTGGTGGCGGTGACGGCAACGTCGGCCACCGGAACCTGCCACGGGCCGACCATCTGGTCACGGGCCACGAGGCCGGTGATGGTGCGGTCGCCGATGGTGATCAGGAAGCTTTTGCTGGCCACGGCCGGGTGATGCAGAACGCGCTCGACGCAGTTGGCGATGTCGAGGGTCGACGGATCGAAATCGTCGCCCAGTTCGTTTTCACGAACCACCGAACGGTGCATGCGTGGGGCTTTGCCCAGCAACACTTCGAGCGGCATGTCCACCGGGCTGTTGCCGAAGTGGCTGTCGGTGACGGTCAGCTGTGGTTCGGCAGTGGCTTCGCCGACCACGGCAAACGGGCAACGCTCGCGTTCGCAGATCGCCTTGAAGCGCTCGAAGTCAGCCGGGCCGACCGCCAGAACGTAACGTTCCTGGGATTCGTTGGACCAGATTTCGTGCGGGGCCATGCCCGGCTCGTCGTTTGGAATGTTGCGCAGTTCGAAACGGCCACCGCGGTCGCCGTCGTTGACCAGTTCCGGGAAGGCGTTGGACAGACCGCCCGCACCCACGTCGTGGATGAAGCTGATCGGGTTCTTGTCGCCCAGTTGCCAGCAACGGTCGATGACTTCCTGGCAGCGACGTTCCATTTCCGGGTTTTCGCGCTGTACCGAAGCGAAGTCCAGGTCTGCCGAGCTGGTGCCGGTGGCCATGGAGGAAGCCGCGCCGCCACCCAGGCCGATCAGCATCGCCGGGCCGCCGAGCACGATCAGCTTGGAGCCGACGAGGATCTCGCCTTTCTTGACGTGTTCTTCACGGATGTTGCCCATGCCGCCAGCCAGCATGATCGGCTTGTGGTAGCCACGAACTTCGTCACCGTGCGGGGTGGTGATCGACTGTTCGAAGGTACGGAAGTAACCGGTCAGCGCCGGACGGCCGAATTCGTTGTTGAATGCCGCGCCGCCCAATGGGCCTTCGATCATGATGTCCAGCGCGGTGACAATGCGCTCAGGCTTGCCGTACGGCACTTCCCACGGCTGTTCGAAGCCCGGGATCTGCAGGTTGGACACGGTGAAACCGGTCAGGCCGGCTTTCGGCTTGGCACCGCGACCGGTCGCGCCTTCGTCGCGGATTTCGCCACCGGAACCGGTGGACGCGCCCGGGAACGGGGCAATCGCGGTCGGGTGGTTGTGGGTTTCAACCTTCATCAGGATGTGCACCGGCTCCTGCACCGCGCCGTACTGGCGGGTTTCAGGGTCCGGGAAGAAACGACCGGCCACGGAGCCGACGATCACCGAAGCGTTGTCCTTATAAGCCGACAGAACGCCTTCGCTGTGCATCTGATAGGTGTTCTTGATCATGCCGAACAGGCTTTTTTCCTGGCTCTGGCCGTCGATGTCCCAACTGGCGTTGAAGATCTTGTGACGGCAGTGCTCGGAGTTCGCCTGGGCGAACATCATCAGCTCGATGTCGTGCGGGTTGCGCGAAAGGCCCACGAAGGCGTTGACCAGGTAATCGATCTCGTCTTCGGCCAGGGCCAGGCCCAGCTCGGTGTTGGCTTTTTCCAGCGCGGCGCGGCCGCCACCCAGCACGTCGATGGCGGTCAGGGGTTTCGGTTCGGCGTGGCTGAACAGGCCGGCGGCCTGTTCGAGGTTGCCCAGGACGATCTGGGTCATGCGGTCGTGCAGACCGTCGGCGATCAACCGGGCTTCAGCGTCGCTGAACTGGCCGGCCACGTAGAACGCGATGCCGCGCTCCAGGCGCTGGATTTTCGCCAGGCCGCAGTTACGGGCAATGTCGCTGGCCTTGCTCGACCACGGCGAGATGGTGCCGAAACGCGGCAGCACCAGAAACAGACGACCGGTCGGTTCCTGTACCGGAACGCTTGGACCGTACTTCAGAAGGCGCGCAAGCACCTGCTGTTCGTCGCCGGTCAGGACGCCGGTAACTTCGGCGAAGTGAGCGAATTCAGCATACAGGCCACTGACAGCCGGAACCTTCTGGCTCAGTTGCTCAAGGAGTTTGCTGTGGCGAAAGGCAGAAAGGGCAGGAGCGCCGCGCAGGATCAACATCTTCGGGACAGCCTCGGGAAGGGGTGTGCTTTGAGGCCGTGCATTCTAGCCTAAACAGCCCGCGACAGCACCCGAAACGCTACGCACGGTTGCACCCGGACGTCGATCTGTGTTTCTGCCTTGAAAGTCAGGTTAACTGAATGTGTAACAACAGCTTATTTTAACGGTGAAAAAATGCAGACAAGGCCCATTTCTGCGGGGTTTCGGCCGTTTTTGTGATGTCTAGCAGACAAGCCCCTCGCTGTCGAGATATGGCGCCCGTGGTCCTTTGCGTATACTGCGCAGATGTTTTTCCCAACGGCTTTGCGTCCGCGGTACGCCAAATGGCTGATCGCAACCGGACTCTTCCTGATGCTCGGTGGCTGTGTTGATAAACCCAACACGCTCGAGCGCGTAAAGGAGGATGGTGTGCTGCGGGTGGTTACCCGAAACAGCCCCGCCACCTACTTTCAGGATCGCAACGGTGAAACCGGCTTCGAATACGAGCTGGTGAAGCGCTTCGCCGACGATCTGGGGGTCGAGCTCAAGATCGAGACCGCCGACAACCTGGACGACCTGTTCGACCAGGTCGGCAAGCCCAATGGCCCGGTACTGGCGGCTGCCGGGCTGGTCAGCAGCGAAGAACGCAAGAAGCAGGTGCGCTTCTCGCACTCCTATCTGGAAGTCACCCCGCAGATCATCTACCGCAACGGCCAGTCTCGGCCAACCGATGCGAAGGATCTGGTGGGCAAGAAGATCATGGTGCTCAAGGGCAGCACCCACACCGAACAACTGGCGCAGCTGAAACAGAAATTTCCCGGCATCGAATACGAAGAGTCTGACGCGGTCGAGGTCGTCGATCTCCTGCGCATGGTGGACGAAGGTCAGATCGACCTGACACTGGTCGACTCCAACGAAGTGGCGATGAACCAGGTGTATTTCACCAACATCCGGGTCGCCTTCGACCTCGGTGACGCCAGCAACCAGAGCTGGGCCGTCGCGCCGGGCGACGACAACAGCCTGCTCAACGAAATCAACGAGTACCTCGACAAGGTCAAGAAAAACGGCACCCTGCAACGCCTCAAGGATCGTTACTACGGGCATGTCGACGTTCTCGGCTACATGGGCGCCACCACCTTTGCCCAACACTTGCAGCAACGCCTGCCCAAGTACGAACAGCACTTCAAGTCGTACGCCAAGAAAGAGAAAGTCGACTGGCGCCTGCTGGCGGCCATCGGGTACCAGGAATCGTTGTGGCAACCGGCCGTCACGTCCAAGACCGGCGTGCGCGGCCTGATGATGCTGACCCAGAACACCGCGCAGGCCATGGGCGTGTCCAACCGCCTGGACCCCAGGCAGAGCATCATGGGCGGCGCCAAGTACCTGGCCTACATGAAAGACCAGCTCGACGACTCGATTCAGGAACCGGACCGTACCTGGTTTGCCCTGGCGGCCTATAACATCGGCAGCGGCCACCTCGATGACGCCCGCAAACTGGCGGCCAAGGAAGGGTTGAACCCGGACAAATGGCTGGATGTGAAGAAGATCCTGCCGCGCCTGTCGGAAAAGAAGTGGTACAGCAAAACCCGTTACGGCTACGCCCGTGGCGGCGAACCGGTGCATTTCGTGGCGAACATCCGTCGGTACTACGACATCCTGACCTGGGTCACGCAGCCGCAGCTTGAAGGCGATCAGGTCGCCGAGGGCAAACTGCTTGTGCCGGGGATCGACAAGACCAAGCCGGCGCAGGAGCCTGCGCCGCTTTAAAAACCACCACCAAACCACTGTAGGAGCGAGCCTGCTCGCGATGAGGCCCTTTCAGTCACATCAACTGTGTCTGTCAGACCGCTATCGCGAGCAAGCTCGCTCCCACAGGGTTTCGTGTCGTTCTTTAAGCTTTGGCAGCAGCCGCCAGAATCAGCGCCTTCATTTCCGAAACAGCCGACTTGAAGCCAACGAATAGCGCATGGGCCACCAGCGCATGGCCGATGTTCAGTTCGTTGATGCCCTTGATCGCCGCCACGGCTTCGACGTTGTGGTAGTGCAGGCCATGGCCGGCATTGACGATCAGGCCCTGGGCCAGACCGAAGGCCACGCCATCAGCCACACGCTTGAGTTCTTCGGCGACTTCGGTCGGGGTTTCTGCGTCGGCGTAACGCCCGGTGTGCAGTTCGATGGCCGGCGCGCCGACACGGCGGGAGGCTTCGATCTGCCGCTCATCTGCATCGATGAACAGCGACACTTCGGAGCCGATCTTCGACAGGCGCTCAACCGCGGCCTTGATCCGCGCTTCCTGCCCTGCCACGTCCAGACCACCTTCGGTGGTCAGTTCCTGGCGGGTTTCAGGTACCAGGCAAATGTGCGCCGGGCGGATGCGTTCGGCGAACTGCATCATTTCTTCGGTGACACCCATTTCGAAGTTCATGCGGGTTTGCAGCACATCCTTGAGCAGCAGAACGTCGCGCTCCTGAATGTRCCGACGGTCTTCGCGCAGGTGCACGGTGATGCCGTCCGCGCCCGCCTCTTCCGCGTCCAGTGCCGCCTTGACCGGGTCCGGGTAACGGGTGCCCCGGGCCTGACGCAGGGTGGCAACGTGGTCGATGTTCACGCCAAGAAGAATGCGGGTGCTGGTGGTCACGGAAAGCGCTCCAGAAGAAGAGAAAGTTCGGTGCACAGCATACACAAGGAATTTACGGCTTTCGAAACAACTCTCGGGAAACCAGCGGTCGACCGCCCAAGTGAACGGCCAACGCCTGACGCATCAAGCGTTTGGCTGCCGACAACGCGCCCGGCGCACTCCAGTCTGCATCGGCCATGGCCAGCAGTTCGGCGCCATTGAACAGGCCCGGTTGCAGCAGGTAGACACGCTCAAGCCCCGCATCCACTTGCAAACGGTAGAGGCCGTCCGGCGCGATGGGCTGATCATGAATATCAGTCGTCAGGGAAAAACCGTAGCCGAGGTCATCGAGCAAGCGCCACTCGAAGGAGCGCAGCAAGGGCTCCAGTGGTCGACCCTCGGCCAGGGCCAGCAAGGTGGCGGCGTAATGATCGAACACCGAAGGGAGCGGATCTTCAGCGGGCAACAAGCGAATCAGCAGCTCATTGAGATAAAGACCGCTGAACAGTGCCTCGCCATTGAGCCAGGTGGAAACCCCGGCACTTTCCATGCGCCCGACATTCTTCAGCTCACCCCTGCCCCGGAATTCCACTTCCAGCGGTACGAACGGCCGCGCCAACGTCCCGGCCTTGCCCCGGGCACTGCGCAACACCGCCCGCAGTCTGCCTTGTGGCGTCAGGAAATCCACCAACGCGCTGGTTTCGCGGTAGGCGCGGGAGTGCAGGACGTAGGCGGGTTGGGCGATG
Source organism: Pseudomonas sp. P5_A2_2 (assembly GCF_054177685.1). Lineage (NCBI taxonomy): Bacteria > Pseudomonadati > Pseudomonadota > Gammaproteobacteria > Pseudomonadales > Pseudomonadaceae > Pseudomonas > Pseudomonas sp. P5_A2_2. The sequence goes on along the minus strand of NZ_JBGCUL010000142.1, from coordinate 406 downwards.
GGTTGGGACATGGAAATCGCAGATCTCGATGAAGAAGCAGATATTACTGACAACCCCAAAACCACTGTAGGAGCGAGCCTGCTCGCGATGAGGGACTAACATTCAACACACTCGTTGACTGACAGACCGCTATCGCGAGCAGGCTCGCTCCTACAGTTACATCACTTGGGTCCGGCTTTACAGGTCGCCGTAACCCAACGAACGCAACGCACGCTCGTCATCGGACCAGCCACCCTTAACCTTGACCCACAGGTTGAGCATGATCTTGGAATCGAACAGCAACTCCATGTCCTTGCGCGCTTCGGTGCCGATGCGCTTGATACGCTCGCCCTTGTCGCCAATGATGATTTTCTTCTGGCCATCGCGCTCGACGAGGATCAAGGCATGGATGTGCAGGGTCTTGCCC
>NZ_JBGCUL010000141.1:531-8657 GCF_054177685.1 Pseudomonas sp. P5_A2_2 | reverse complement strand
GCCTGATCCTTGACCACAAGAGCTTCGCGATCTTTTGCTCGCTCGCCCTGATCGGCTTCGCCTTATATCCGGTTCTTGTCCATCGGCTCGCGGTTTCGATTCACGCTTCCTCCCCACACTCGGTCGCCCTCATGCAGTTGCGCTTCACTTCGTTCGCTGTGGTCAGCTTACGACGGGACTTTCACCCGCAAGATTGCGCCCATGCTGGGCGCACAAAAAAAGAGGCTCTTGAAGAGCCTCTTTTCTGTCGCGTCACAACTTACTGCGGCGTGCCGTGAACTACACCGGCAGTGTTGTCCAGCAGACTCTTGGTCGCGGTTTGCAGGAACGCTTCGAGCTTGAGCTTCAACTCAGCGGTACCCGGTGCATCCGCAATGATCTCGGCATGCGGCGTAGCGCCCATTTCGTACTGATACAACTTTGGCGCCATGTCCTTTTCCTTCGGCAGTACAAGGATCCGGTCGTCGCTGAGGATGGCCGTGGTCTGCTCGTTACCCGAAGGTTTGATCACACCAAAACCCTTATCGCCTTCAGGCAGGTTGAGCAGGTCGCGGCCCCAGCATTGCTGGCGAGTTTCGCCGCCCAGGCGGCCCATGATGGTCGGCACGACGTCGATCTGGGTGCCCACGGTGTGGTCACGCTGACCGAACTTTTCCTGGATGCCCGGCGCGATCATCAACATCGGCACGTTGAAGCGGCCCAGGTCCATTTCAGTGATTTGCTGTTCGTTGCCGAAACCGTGGTCACCGACGATGACGAACAGGGTTTCCTTGAAGTACGGCTCCTTGCGGGCCTTTTCAAAGAACTGGCCCAGCGCCCAGTCCGCGTAACGCATGGCGGTCAAGTGCTCGTTCAGGCTGCCGCGATTGGTCACCCGCTCGACCGGCAATGGCGTCGGCAAGGCGTAAGGCGTGTGGTTGGACAGGGTTTGCAGCAAGGCATAGAACGGTTTGCCGTTTTCCCGCGCCTTGAGCTCTTGCAGGCTGCGATCGAACATATCCTGGTCGGACACGCCCCATGTCGGGTCGGAGAACACCGGGTTAACGAAGTCGTTACGGCCGATGAAGTTGGTCATGCCCTGGTTGCTGAAGAAGCCCGACTGGTTGTCCCAGGCGAAATCACCGTTGTAGACATACACGTCGTCATAGTGACGGGCACTGAGCAACTGCGGCAGGCCAGACAGCTTGTGGCTGCCTTCCGGGGTCTGCATCAGGTATTCGAAACCCGGCAGGTTCGGGAAGCAACCCATGGTGGCGAACATACCCTGGTGGGTATGAGTACCGTTGGAGAAGAAGCGGTCGAACAGCAGGCCTTCCTTCGACAGCTTGTCGAGGTACGGCGTGATGTTGCCCGGCCCGCCCAAAGCCCCCACCGAGTGACCGGCCATGCTTTCCATCAGGATCACGACGACGTTCTTGATCGGCAGGGTCTTGTCGGTCGGCGGCGTGTAGTCACGACGTACGGCAGCCATGTCGGCGTCTACCAGTTTCTCGTCGGGCAGCACCAGCATGTCACGCACGACTTGCTGGGCTTGCTCTTGAGGCAGGGTGGCCTTCCAGATGTTGTCGCGTTCTTCGGACATCCGGCTTTTCGCTGCGGCAACCAGTTGCAGGGTGCCATTGAGGCCCAACTGGTTGGCGAAGTTCGAGTTGGTGGTGTAGACGTCACCCCAGCGCAATGGCGGGCCTTGACGCAGAGTGCCACGCGCGGCGACCACGCAAACCAGCAGGCACACCACGAATACCGCGATACGCGCGTACCAAGGCGCAACCTGGCGCGTGCCGATGCTGCCGCCACTGAACGGGCCACGGGGACGGGTCGCACGGTCGGCGCCCTTGAATGCCAGGCTCAGGATCCAGGTGCCCACGGCCCATGCCAACAGGTAACGGACCACCGGGAAACCGTACCAGAGCATGCTCATCACGGTTTTCGGATCTTCCTTGACGTACTGGAAGACCAGGCCGTTGAGACGCTGGTGGAACTCACGGTAGAAGTCCATCTCCATCAGGCCCAGGAACAGCGCAATGCTGGAGACGATCGTCAGCCACAGACGGAACAGCCCGCGTGCCGCCATGGCCCGGGCGCTGAACAATGCCAGCAGCAACGGAATGCTGAGATAGATCACCAGACGCAAGTCGAAACGCAGACCGTTGGCGAATGCCTCAAGGAAGGTCGAGGCCGGTGTGTCGAGGATCATCGAGCGGTTGTAAACCAGCAGCGCGACGCGCAGCAGGCTGAACATGACCATCATGACCAGGGCACACAACAGCGTGTAGGCCAGATGCGATTTGACGGTCGGTTGCAGCAGGCGACTAGAAGCTCGCTGCTGATTCAGGGCGTCCGGGATTGCCATGTCGTTTTAGGACCCATTGGAAGTTAAAGTTTCAAAAATACAGCTGCGCCTTGCCCTCTTTTCGGCCCGTACAAGGCCTGGGGTTTGCGCGGTGCGCAAATGTTGCACGATCAACGGCTGCATTGCCATTGATTACTACCCTCATCCCGACTGTTTCATCCTGCATTCAGGAATACGCAGCGTGCTGCGGGAGAGCCGGCGAATTGTCTTGGAGACGGGGTGAAAATTTCGTGCAACGCATATCCGGAAACAAATTAAAGCGCCCGCGTCCGTCAAAAACGCAAACGCCCCGAACCGGTCGGGGCGCTACGAAGTCACCTTGAAAGAACGACAGCGTTACTTCTCGGCGCGTTCCTTGAGGGCTTTCAAGGTATTGAACGGGGCATCCACCACAAACTTGTTGGCCACCAGCGACGGCACGCTGCCGCCGGGCTCGGTGTGCACCTGATAGGTCACTTCGACCTGGTCGCCCTTGGGCACGAACTTCCAGAAACCGGCGACCTTGGCGACCCGGACGAAGCCTTTTTCTTCAGGAATGTACTTCGGTACGCCTTCGAGCTTGCGGGTCAGGCTGCCATCGGCTCCTTCGAGGGTAGTGACGTGCAGCACCGAATCACGCGGAGTAACCGGCCACGGGGTGTTGAACTGAGTGTAGGTCCAGCTCTGGTCACCTTCGTGCTTGAGCAACTTCTGGGTTTTGCATTCGTGAATCCAGGCGCAGGCTCCGGACACGTCTTCCTGCAACGCGCGCAACTTGGCTATGGTGGTTTTCATCAGCGTGACGCCCTGGTAGGCCTTGTAGTCGGAGCCGGCCACTTCACTCAGGGAGATCTTGATGCCGTCTTCGTCTTTTTTGACTTTCCAGTCTTCGGCCCGGGCCGTCGAAGTAGCCAGCACAACCGTCAAACCACACAGCACAGCAATACGATGCAGCGAACCCATAGTCTTATTCCTTATTGTTGAAGTTCCGTACGTTGGGCTTGCACCTGCGATCACCTTCAGGTTTTTCGGAGGTGATCACAGGTGCAAGCCCACACATCACGCCGCCGTCATTTGCTCCCACCAGCCAATCAACCGGATCGCTTCTTCGCTGCTGCTTCCGCACACTTCGGGGTCGGCCTCGAAAGCAGAACACACCGCCGGCCGTTCCGGCTGGCCGAAAATATTGCACAGGTTATCGGAGGAAAGTTGCAGGCAACGCTCCCCTGCGGCTTTGCCGTTGGGCATTCCGGGAATCGGTGAACTGATGGAAGGGGCAATGCAACAAGCGCCACAGCCCTCACGGCATTTCATGACGACAAGCTCCTCGCGACGGGCAATGTGTAAAAGGACGGGGCACAGAGTACCTGCTAAAACAGTTGTTTTAAATTACCTGCGAGCGGGTTTTTCAATGCAAACGGGCATGACCGACCAGTCTCCGACAAAGCGTCTGGTCTGCGGCTCGCGGATCCGGACAGGATTACTGCTTGAACTCGAAGTCCAGTGCCGCGCCTTCGACCTCGCGACGCTCTTCATTGCGCAACTGCAGCTGCATTTCATTGGTGATCAGGCGGCCGTTGAGCTGGAACTGGCTGCTGCCGCTTTTGTCACCGAACATCTCGGGCAATAACGGTTCACGTCTGGTCAACGGTACCGTTCCTGCCGGCTTCAGTTCCTGGACCATATCCTTGGGCAAACTCAGGTCCAGCTTGGCGGATGGAAGTTCGGTCTTTACCACCTCGCTGGCCGATTTCGATTTGGAGGCGATGGGTGGACGCTTTTTCGCGGGCGTCGCCGTTTTTTGGACTGTCGAAGTTTTTTTTGCAGGTTCGGTTTTTATCGGTGCGACGTGGAAACTGCCGGTAGYCTGTTCCTGCTCGGTAGCGGCGACGGCGGATGCCGGCTGAATACTCGCAAACAGACAGAGCAATAGCCAGGCGGCAGGAAAAATCGGTTTCATGTATCCCACGGTGGGTGCAAGCGGCAGAGGCGCATATGCTCGCCTGTTGCAGCCCACAAGACAAGCGCGGTAGCAGCCTGTTACAAACCGCCTGCCATCTCCTGGCAGAGTTGCGTGGCCAGCATGCCCAGGGTCATCAATGCGCGCTCGGCTTCACGGTTCCACGGGATGCCGCAATTGAGGCGGATGCAGTGATTGAATTGCTCGGTATTACTGAAGATCAGTCCCGGCGCGATACTGATGCCCTGCTGCAATGCCCGCACGTGCAATTCTTGCGTGTTAACCCGCCCCGGCAGACTGACCCACAGAATGAAGCCACCGGTAGGCCGGGTCATCTGCGTGCCTTCCGGAAAATACTGCTGCACAGCCAGCTGGAAGGCACTGAGGTTTTTCCGGTATTCCTGACGGATGAAGCGCAAATGCCGGTCGTACCCGCCATTTTCCAGGTAAGCGGCGATGCCCATCTGGGTCACGCTGCACGCGGAATGCGTGCTGAAGGTCTGCAAGCGCTGGATTTCCTGCTGATACTTGCCGGCAATCATCCAGCCGATCCGCACACCAGGCGACAGGGTTTTAGAGAAGCTTGAGCAATAGATCACCCGGTCCAGCCGATCGTAGGCCTTGAGGGACTTGGTGCGCCCCTGTTCGAACATCAGCTCGCCGTAGATATCGTCTTCGACAATCTGGATATCGAAGTCCGACGCCAGGCGCAGCAATTGTTTCTGCCGCTCCTCCGGCATGGTGCCGCCCAATGGATTGCTCAGTCGCGTGGTCAGCACCAACGCCTTGATCGACCATTGGTTGGCCGCCAGTTGCAGGGCTTCCAGGCTCATGCCCGTGGCCGGATCGCTGGGGATCTCGATGACCTTGAGGCCCAACAGATCGGCCAGTTGCAGCAACCCGTAATAGGTCGGCGACTCGGCTGCAATCAGATCGCCCGGACGGGTCAGCACGCGCAAAGACATCTGCAGCGCATCGACGCAGCCGTGAGTGATCACCACTTCCGACGGATCGACCACCACGCCGGCATCGCGCATGCGGATCGCCACCTGACGGCGCAACGGCTCGAAACCAGGGCTGAACATGTAGCTGAAGGCCCGCGGGCTATGGAAACGGGTGACCTTGGCCAATTGCTGATGCAGTGCCCGCACCGGCAAATAGTCGACACTCGGCACCGCAGCGCCCAGCGGGAAGACACCTTCACGACGGGACTCGACCAGGACTTGCTGAATGATGCTGCTGCGGGTGACCAGGCCGGGGCGCTCGACCCGGGCGATGTCCGGCGTCGGTGCGGTGAGTGCCGGCGTCTGGTGCACGTAGTAACCCGACTGCGGCCGGGCGCGGATCAGCCCCTGATCCTCGAGATTGGCATATGCCTGCAACACCGTCGCATGGCTGACATTGAGCTGCGAGCTCATCTTGCGCACCGAAGGCACGCGCTCTCCCGGCTGATAGACCCCACGGCGGATGTCTTCGGCCAGTTGTTGAGCAATACGTTGATAGAGCAAAAGATTGGTCATGACGCAGCACTCGATTTCACGGGCATTTTATTCTTGTGTGAAACAATACCGGAACAGTTTAGAAGTGTACGGGGACAGTTGCCACAATAGTCGACCGTACAGTGCAGTGTCAGCAAAATCTGTACTGTTTTTTGCAGTAATCGGCGGACATAAAAAAAACCCGGCGCTGCATGGCAGGCCGGGTTTTCCAGCGACGCAACCCTTAGCGGGCAGCGCCGAGCTGGCCCTTTTCGTCGGAAAACACAATTTCCACCCGACGGTTCTGCGCACGGCCCCGTTCCGACGCATTCGCGTCCACCGGATACTCGTCGCCATAACCCTCGACCTGGATGCGCTTGTCGTCGATGCCCAGGTCCATCAGCACGTCAGCCACCGATTGTGCGCGGTCGCGGGACAGCTTGAGGTTTTCCTGCTTGCCCCCGGTACTGTCCGTATAACCTTCGATCCGCACCACACGCTTGGGGTTGAGTTGCAGGAACTGCACGATCTTCAACACCACACGATTGGCCGACGGTTTCAATTCTGCTTCGCCGGTGTCGAACAGCATGTCGCCCAAGGTCATCACCAGACCGCGGTCGGTCTGGCTGGTCGTCAATGCCAGGATCTGCTCCTCGAGCCATTTGCCTTGCTGCTGCACGCTGAACAGTTTGGATTCACGCAGTGCCAGTTGCAGGCGCTGCCGCTCCAGTTCAAGCTTCGCCGCTTGCTCTTCATTGAGCGCCTGATTGGTGTGTTCCCGGGCAATGGCGCTATAGCGTTGGCTCAGGTAGGCGTAATGCACCACGTCCGAACCGCTGCCCCAATAACTGGACAGGCGATCGGCACGGGCCAGGGACTCACCGGCGCGAATCACGTCCTTGGGGGCGATTCGCAGCACATTGGAGTCTTCCTTGACCTTCTGAAAGTCGGCGCCGGCCTGCTGCAATGCAGTCTCGCTGTGCTGGCTGGCGCAACCAAAGAGGCTCGCACAGCCTGCCWGGATCAAACCGCCGAGGGCTTTGCTCTTGAGGCTCATTCGGCATCTCCCAGTTGCTTTTGCAGGCGGGCGATGCGGGTGTTAAGCACGTTCAACTGTTCCTCGCTCTTGGCCGTCAACACCTTGGCTTCAGCCAGGCGCGCATCGAGTTCGGCCTGTTCGGCCCGCATGCGTGCGTTTTTGAAGGATTGATCGGTCATGTTGCCCTTGGCGCGATTGAACTTGTCTTCGGCCAGTTTCATTTCCGGCACATCGTCGGCGGTGGCGCCCACGGCCTTGGCCTGTTCGAGCGCCTGTTCGGTCAGGCGAATCTGTTCATTCGGCGCAGGATCGGTTGCACAACCCGCCAGGGCGGCAAAGGCCACGGCAGCGAAAAGAGGTCGAATACTCACTGAAAATCCTTACTGTTTTGGGGTACTGACGGGTTGTTGCGGGGGGATTGGCTGTGGTTGTGAGCGTTGTGCCTTCCATCGCTCGATATTGCGTATCAGCACGGCCTCCGTCAGTCCGGACGCGGGCAATTCTGTCATCTTTTTGGCCAACTGTCCGCGCAACCACGGATCGTTGCACGCCGAGTCATGGGAAATCGCCAGGTACAGGCCTGGCTTGTCGACCGGTTGCGAGCGCGCGACCAGATCACTGGCCATGCCCAGTGTCTGTGCGGTCGCCATGCCCGAGTAACGTCCTGCCAGTACAAACTCGACCTCGCCCAACAATAGTTTCTGAAAGGCCTGGGTCAGGCTGGACGTGCGCGTGAGGGTTAGCTGCTGTCCGGCAAACGTGCTGAATTGCGCGGTCAATCGGGCCTTTTCCGACACGGCACCGGAATGGCCGTGCAGATCTTGTGCTTCGTTATAGATCAGCGTCGAGTCCTTGCGTGTCCAGACCAGATAGTCGTTTTCCAGCACGGGTGGATGGATGTAATCCAGGGATTCCAGCTCACTGACGGTCAACGTCGCGTCCGCCAGCATGTCCATGCGCCCGCTGCGCACTTCGTCCAGGGCCTGGGCACGTTTGCCGGCATAAAGCAGTTCGACCTTGAGCCCCAACTCCCCCGCCACTTGCTGCAGCAAATCGGCGCTGGCACCGATCAGGTATTTGGGATTCTGCGGGTCTTGCCACAGGTACGGCGGTGCGTCCGGGCTGCCGGTGACCACCAGGCGTTCGCATTTGCCGGCAGCATTGGACAGTGCTGGAAATGTCGTCAAACCCAGTAGTAATGACCAGCCACATACACGACGCAAATCCATGGCAACACACTCCCGTTGAGATCGTTTATATCCCTGTAGGAGCGAGCCTGCTCGCGATGGTTTCAAATGCACCGCTTGTATCCAGGAT